>DATNLB010000561.1:0-3809 GCA_035603095.1 Candidatus Acidiferrales bacterium | reverse complement strand
TATAACGGCGTCTCCGGCGCACCGCCGATGCTCACCTTTGATCGCGCGGGTGGCAATCGTTGGACCGCCTACAACTGGGAAACTAACGCCTCCAACGCCGGAAGCGACTATTTCTACCAAAACGATAGTTATCTGAGCAGTAGCAATGTCCCGGCAGAAGCAGTCCGGAGCTTTGTTGCCGGAGATCAGGGCGCGGGCCTTGCAAGCCTGGTAACCTTCCAGCTACAAGGCTACGTGTCCGCGGATGAAAGCGGCCCGGTGGCTCGTCCCTTCCCTAATTTGTCGCGGTTCAAGCAGGTCATCGAAAAAAAGAGCACAAAAGACGCCACGCCGTTCACGATTAACCCTCCCACCACCGACGCCTACGTGTACATGGATGAATTCGCTTGGGCCCTGGACCAGAAATTTCCCGGCCAGGGCATCTTCGGGGCGGCTGCAGGGCTCCCCGGGATTACGCCGGCGCGTCCGACGTTCATTAGCCTCGATAACGAACCGGATCTCTGGAATTCCACGCACGAAGAGGTCCAAGGCTCGACGAATAGTTCTTCGGACAACCACATAGCCAAGACCGTAACGCTCTCAAAAGCCTTGAAAGACCAGTTCCCGAATGTTGTGATTTTTGGGCCCGTGAACTATGGCTTCAACGGGATCTACAGTTGGCAAGGGGAGGCGGGTGCTGGGTTCTCCAGCACCTTTTGGTTCGCCGACAAGTACCTCGCAGGGATAAAGGCTGCTTCCACAGCGTATGGTAAGCCACTCGTCGATGCGTACGATTTCCATTGGTACTCAGAGGCCACGGACGGCACGACGCGGGTCATCAACATGAACGGCGCGAGCCTCACGGACGCGCAAGTGCAGGCCATCGTGCAGAGTCCCCGCAGCTTGTGGGATACCACGTTCAAAGAAAATTCTTGGATTACGAACTCTGTGCTAGGTGGGCCGATTTACATCCTCAGACGGCTACAAACCAAGATCGACGCGGCAAATCCGGGAATGAAGATGGCGATAACGGAATACGAAAACGGAGGCTTCAACCATATTGCCGGAACAATTGCGCAGGCCGATAACCTCGGCGTTTTCGGAAGCGAAGGCGTTTTCGCAGCGAATTTCTGGCCACCAGGAGGCACTTACTCCTATGCTCTCGCTGGATTTCGCGCTTTCCGCGGCTTCGACGGGGCCAGCGCCAATTTCGGTGACACTTCGCTGCAAACAACTTCCAGCAGCGTGAAAGACGTGGTCGTTTACGCGAGTTCGGACAGCGCCACACCGGGCCGGTTCGTCTTCGTGGCCATCAATCGCTCCAACGCCACCAAAGTGACCGCCATCAACGGCCAATCTCTTACCGGAACCGCTCACTTCTATCAGATGACGGCGGCTTCTAGCGCGGGGCAGACCGTCGTCCAGCCCGTGTCTATTGGAACGATGCCGGTAAGCGGATCGTCGTTGACCATAACGCTTCCCGCGTATAGCGTCACTACCATTGACGCCAGGTAGAGCGGCCTGCCTGAGTCTTCCGCTCGATCGTCTCAGCGCTCGGACTGATTCAGATCGCGCAGTCCTTCCGGCAGCACCACATCAATCCGCCGCGCCTCTATGTCGATTTTCGTGCAGATGTCCACAGCTAGGGGAATCAGAAGTTCACCCCCAGATGTTTCCACTTCCAGGAGCGGCGTCCCGGAAATTTCCTCCCCGGGAAATTGCACATCGCGGACCGTCCCGAGCAGAAACGGCGCTTCGCCAAGCGAACACGGCGAAGAAGACACGATCGGTGGCATGGCAGGATTTTCGAACACCGAACAGCCAATGAGGTCCGACACGAAATATTTCCCCGCCGGAAGAGTCACGCGCTGTTCAAACGGAAGCAACACCTCGAGCCCGCGAAATTTTTCCGCTTCCGAAATCGAATTTACGCCTTCGAAATGAAACACTGCCTGCCCACGATGATTCTGGCTCAGCCAGCAGGTTTTCAGCGCTACGCGGCGCGGCTCATTCTTGCCATCATCCGCATGTCCGACAAGAACTTCCCGCAATCGTATCAGGCGTTCCGGAAAATCAGTGAGGATTTCAGCGGCGACTTCGCCCTTGTTGCCACGCGCCCGTAGGATGCGCGCAACCAGGACCCAGCGTGGAGTTTCAGAGCTCAATGGGAAGTAGGACCGCTCAGCGGTCCGCGGAAACCACGATCGCCAAGCCGTCAATCTTCAAGGATTTCCAGCGTAAACCGCTTGTGCAGCTTCATCCCCGACGCACCGAGCAATGTCCGCATGGCTTTGGCCGTCCGCCCCTGCCGCCCAATCACCTTGCCGAGATCTTCGGGATGCACCCGCAGTTCCAGCACGGTGACTTGCGATCCTTCGACGGACTTCACCTGCACGTCCTCAGGATGGTCCACGAGGGCCCGCGCGATGGCTTCGACCAGTTCCTTCATAGGGTACCTGGGAATGCCGCCCCCGGCGAAGCCGGTAGACGCGCAATTTCAGGAAGGCGCTAAGACTAAGCGATCTTCTGCTGACGGAGGAAGCTGCGCACCGTATCGCTGGGCTGTGCGCCCAGTCCCATCCAATACTGGATGCGCTCTCGGTCGAGCTTGACCTCCGCCGGCTTCTTCAGCGGATCGTACGTGCCCACCGCTTCCTTCACGCGGCCGTCCCGCGGCCGCGTCCTCTCGATGACCACCACGCGGTAAAAGGGCCTCTTTTTCTTACCAATTCTTGATAGGCGAATCGTTAGCACTAAGTCAGGTCCTCCTGAACCCCACTATTCTAGCCTGCCGGGGCACCGCGCGGCAATCGAAGTCTCAGAGTCGATGCGGGAGACCTGCGCTTCGAAGCTTCGGGTAAAGACCAGCCCTTCACCAAAGCAGTTTCAAGCCGAATTGGACCTGGCGCGATGTGGTGGACGTGCTCGTGATCACGCCGGCCGTTGGCGAAACACCCGAGGGAGTAAAGACCACCGCATTGGGCAGGTTGAAATTTGCGCGGTTGAGAAGGTTGAATATCTCCGCCCGAAACTGAACATTCAGGCGCTCCCGAATTCGCGTGTCTTTCAGCACAGAGAAATCCCAGGTGGCCAGTCCCGGTCCGATCAAAGTGTCTCTTCCAACGTTTCCGTAGAAACCGAGGTTGGAAGTGACGTTCGCCGGTGCAAGAAACGCGTTGGGATCAAACCATTTGCCAGGCTTGCCGAGGATGATCGGTCCCGTGAACGCCGGGTTTCTGAACGGGCGCACTGGATTTCGCGTGTCGCCGTTGCCGGACGGGTTATAGCTGAGCTGCGGCGAAAAAGGAAACCCACCCTGCAACGTAACAATCGAGTTGACCGTCCAGCCACCTACCAGGTTATTCGCGAATCCCTCTAAGTCGCCGAGCAAAAGCTTGCCATGGCCGATGGGCAGTGTATACGAGGCATTGATTACCGCGACGTGCCGGACGTCGAAAGTGCCTAGTCCCCAATCGGAGTGCAAATTGAATGGATTGGAAGCCAGCGCCGGACCGCCTCCCGACGTGGTCGCGTTGAGGGAATCTCCATCGTCGAGAACCTTCGAGAAGGTGTACACGCCGCGCAATGTCAAGCCCGCGCTGAAGCGGCGATTCACATCCACTTGCAGCGCGTTGTAGGAGCTGACTCCTTCCGAAAACCACGTCCAGGTATTGTTGAGCGTGGGATTGGCCTTGGTGGTGGACGGAACGAAATACGAGCCGGCAGGAACGGGTTGGCCCGCGAGACCTGGGGGGAATCCAGGTGTCGCGGGAGGATTGCCGCCTGGGCCGGCAGGAGTGGCCACGGGATACGTTGCGGGGCACGGCGAT
>DATNLB010000610.1:0-2720 GCA_035603095.1 Candidatus Acidiferrales bacterium | reverse complement strand
TTCTTACGTGCTCGATGTCTGCGAGCGTCTGAATTTGCGTGTGGCTCCAAATGGCAGCTCGTATCTGAGCGCGGAGCCTCCCGCAAACGGCGACCAATCTGGTCCTAACAGATCCAATCTTCAGAAAAGGTAACTACATCGGAGCCTGAATATGACGTCCACCGAAAAACTTGATACGCATCGCAAAGCGCTGACTGTAAATCTCGACGCTTCCACATTCGGTTCATTTGCCGAAATCGGTGCCGGGCAGGAAGTTGTTCGTTGGTTCCTTTTCGTCGGCGGTGCCTCTGGAACCGTTGCAAAAAGCATTTCAGCGTACGGCAAGGAGGTCAGCGACAGTCTCTACGGGACCGGTTCCCGCTATGTCTCCAGGGAGCGGCTGGAAGCCATGCTGGAAACCGAGTGGACTCAGTTGCTCGGCCAGTTAGACAAGACTCGCGGCAAAGACAAGCGGTTCTTCTCTTTTGTCGATACTGTATCCGCGCGAAATTACGCCGGAACAAACGACGCCCATGGCTGGCTTGGACTTCGGTTCCAGTCGCGTCCTGGCGGAGAACCTAGCGACATTCTCCTGCACGTCAACATGCGGGACTCTTCCAACGTTCTCCAGCAGGAAGCCATCGGCATGCTGGGCGTCAATCTCCTCTACGCTGCTTTCTATCAGTTAAAGACAAAGGAATCGTTTTTCGAAGGGCTCGCTCAGGACGTCGTAAGGGAACGGATAGAGATTGATTGCGTCGATTTTCGCGGGCCGGCTTTTGCGAGTTGGGACCGTCCCACGCTCCTAGCTTATCTGGTGCATGCGGGACTTGCCGAGGCTGTGTGCTTTTCGCCTTCAAGCGAAGCTCTGCCTCCTAACGAATTTCTGCACAACAAAGCTGTTGTACTGGCGCCAGGATACTTCGGTCATGTGGATCCCGTTCATGCGCAAATTCATACGCAAATGCTGGCGGCGGGTATTCAAGAGCTTCGTAAGGAATTGGGAGAATCTACTTCAGCTCCTATTGGCTGCTTCTGCTTGTCGGCGGCTCCAATCGCTGCACAACAGTCAGCTCCAGAAATCTCCGACCTGCTGACTCGGATCAACGCGCTTCTGGCACAAGGCGGTAATGTCCTCTTGTTCCGCGAACGCGAGCTATACAACATGACGGCGCTCGTGAATCGCTACACAAAAGCTCCCCTGCGTTTTATCGCCGGACTCTCGCTTTTGATCAGGGCCTTCGATGACCCCTATTTCAATCTCGAAGGCAGGCTTCTTGAAGCCCTCGCGCGTCTCCTGGCTCAGAACGTACGTATCTATGCTTATCCGATGACTGCAATAGATCTACAGGAGGCGATCAAAGTCTCTTCAGCTATCGACTTGGAATGGAATGAAACGAAAGGTTGGGTCTCTGCTGAACAGCTGCGTTTCACGCCTCCTCTCGAACACCTTTACGCCTATCTTCTCGCAAGTAGTTTTCTGGTTCCCATTCGCGTTCCAGCAGAATCCCCGGACGATGCGAACCACTCCGCTCCAATAAGAGAGGATGAACCAGCCGTTGGTGAGGTGTGCGGTGCCTAACTTCCGTTATCTCCCTCGATTTTTTTTCCGGTCCTTCGTTCTAGTCTTTGGGGTCAGCCTGCTGGGGTACATGCTGCATCGAACCGGTCCCGGGGCTGTTTGGAAGCAAGTCCAGGCAGTTGGCTGGGGCCTGGCTTTGATCATCATTCTGGGTGGGCTTTCTC
Organism: Candidatus Acidiferrales bacterium; assembly: GCA_035603095.1. Taxonomy (GTDB): domain Bacteria; phylum Acidobacteriota; class Terriglobia; order Acidiferrales; family UBA7541; genus Acidiferrum. Next base: position 995 of record DATNLB010000610.1, on the reverse strand, counting down.
AGCTGATTAAGACATGGGCCTGGCGACAGACTTTTGCATGCGATATCAGCGCCCTTTCCTGGTCGCGCAGTCTTGGAGCGCAGCTGGTCTCTGATGCTGTCGGGCAACTTGGTTTTGCCGGAAAGCTACTTGGGGAGGGCCTGCGCATTTCCATGCTTGGTTCGGCTGTGCCACTAGCGAATGGAATATCGTCTTCCGCGATTGATGGAGGATTGCATGCTTTCACAGCGGTAGTGGTCACAGTTTTGGGAATCACCGCTACTTTATTGCTTGCGCCTCTTGTTGATGGTCGGTGGCGAATTTACGCATTGTTGCTCGCCGCCGTTCTCATTGCAATAGTGGCTATTTCAGGTGTGGCTGTCGCAAGTGGGTGGCGGCTGATGGGAAACGCCGCTAGAGCGATTGGGCGATTGCCTCGGCTTCACAAGTTGGTCAGCTGCAAGCTGTCGGTCATTGATTCAGCCGAACACAACCTTCTCACATTTTATCGCGAAGAGCCTGTCGCATTCTATGCGAGCTTGATGCTCAATCTCCTATGGCACGCGATGGCAGTGTTGGAGGTCTATCTCATCCTGCGATTTATGGGAGCAGATGTTGGTGTGGTTGGTGCGGTTGCGATGGAAGGCTTGACCAAAGTGATCAACCTTGTTGGCGCGCTGAGTCCGGGTAACCTCGGGACCTACGAAGGTGGGAATATGCTCATTGCAAATTTGTTTGGTGTGACAGGCACCGCAGGATTGACGTTGGCTTTGTGCCGGCGGGCGCGGGCCATCTTCTGGGCAGCAGTCGGGGCCACCTGCATGACAGTGATGAAGAGAGGCCGGTCGACAAGCACAATGGAGGTAAAAGGCAATGATAAGGATCAGATTTTGCATAGCGCTTGTGGTCCCGTTCCTGCTGATGGCACCTGTCATTGAAGCTCAGCGCTCGGACGAGCCGTATAGATTCTTCCGAGAGTTTGTTTGCTTGAGTGAAGACCAGATAGGAGCGATCCG
>DATNLB010000650.1:0-2319 GCA_035603095.1 Candidatus Acidiferrales bacterium | reverse complement strand
CTCTTCAAATTCGTCATGCCCGAAGTAGCTGTGACTCACACCCGTTGCGAGAATCAAGTAATCGTATGCGATGGATACGTTCTCCCTGTCGGCGTCACTGACGAAGACGCACTTTTGGTCTTTGTCCACTCCCGTGACTTCACCCAGGATCACCGTGGTGTTCTTCTGATTCCGAAGGATCCCGCGGATGGGGGAACCGATCTGGCCCGGGGACAGCACCGAGGTTGCAACCTGATAGAGCAGCGGCTGGAACACGTGATGGTTTGTGCGGTCGATCAAAATTATCTTCGCTGGCACATTCCTTAGCGCCTTGGCGGCGGCCAATCCGCCAAACCCTCCGCCAACGATCACGATCTTCGGTTGCGACATGCTTTCTCCAGTTCACTTCTGGTTCTTTGGCGGTTCCATACGGTTCCTTACGATTCCAGCCATTCTGGTTTCGAAGAACCGCGCGGTACAAGAACAGTCCGGAAGGACCCGGGTGTTCGTGACATTTGCACCTGTTCGGTGACACCTTGATAGCGACCGAGAGGCGTGTCCGCGCTAAAGAGATCCGGCGCCACGTAAGTGTGTTCCTCCGAAGAGCCGGCGGTTTCCCTCGCGTACGCCTTATCGAATATGCCTATCGAGAGCAGCCACAGCACGGTTCTGGTCAGGGATACGACGACACGATAGCTTCCTCCCTCGGTTGCACGCCGTCGCAGGGCTTCAAGAACGCCGATGGTGCCGAGCCAGCCCACCACGTTGTCGCAAATCGGAATAATTGGCGGCGACTTGGGCTCAGTCGGTGTCCCCTCGATGGAAAACAATCCCGACACTGCCGCGCCGATCTCATCGAAGCCAACCCGATTTGACCAGGGACCCTGCTCGCCGTGGAGGACTACCTTGACGTGAATCAATCCCGGCTTTGTTTGGCTGAGTTCTTCTGCCGTAAGGCCATATCTCTCCAAGTAACCGGGGCGCCGATTTGCGAAGAACACGTCGGCATCCTTCAGAAGGTGATCGAACTTGGCACGATCTTCTTTGGAGCCATCCAGTATCGTGGAACGCATCCCAACCTGCACATCCCAGGCAAAGGCCTCCACCTCCGTATCATCAGGCCTCCAGATGTTGAGGACGTCGGCACCGTAGCAGGCCAAGTCTCTGCCGATGCCGGCTCCGGCAATCACGTGCCCCAGTCCGAACGCGCGAATGCCTTCCAATGGGCTCTTTGCGCCGTGCTTGAACGGCAGCGGCTCGCTCTCTCCGATTTTTTCCAAAGTAATCAGTGGCATTCTAGAGAGCACATCGGTGTACTGGGGCTCTTTGCGAAACTCATCGTTGGTACGCACCATGGCGATGACAAGCCCGGCCTCTGCCGCGGCCGCCTCCAACTCCTCCGCGCGCCACTGCAGAATGGCATTGCTAACGGATTCGGGGCTCTCGCTGCACCTCAAGAAATTCAGCGCCCGCGCGTGCAGCCTGGGGTAAAGGTTGAGAGCCACCATGTGACGCCCGTCGCGTGTTTTACGGAAGAGCGGCAATTCGAAGAACGGGTTATCGCGATTCACACCCATCGCGGGAGGGCGTCCGTTGATCGTTTCCCATTTCCCCTCGAAGAAGCAGCAGAAGCGCCGGAGAGCTTTGCGGACGTCGACATGAATGTCCTGTCCTTCGCCAGTTTGGGATTTCCAGAGCGCTGCCACCGCTATGGTTTTGGCAGCAAGGGCAACAGCGGCCATGGCGCCAAATCGGAAACAGCTGGGCACGATCGGATCCTGTCCGTAAAACGTCAGCTTTCCTCCAGAGTCCGCAGCGCTGAGTCTCACGCCGCTCAATAGTTCCTCGAGGCCGGCGTAGAGATCAAACTCCGGCGAAGTCGCTGGTGTGCTCAGTTTTGATTGGAGCGTCTCCGTCAAATTGTCGCCGCTGGAACTTCCTTGCGCTTTCCCGTTGGACTTTGTCCGCGTCACCGCAGCTTCTGGTTTATTCATGGCTCACTCTTTCTTCCCTTCGAATCTCGTTTTCTCAGCGGAAAGTGTTCGGCGCTCCTCGATTAGGCTTGACGGATTACTTTGCCGATGCCAGCTTGGCAGCACTTCGCCTGCGCAGACTTAGAAGCCCCAGCAGCGCTTCGTTCTCTTCTTCCGCGAGTTGCTGCAGCGAACGATTACCGGCTTCCTGCATTACCCCTTGGGTGATGGTCTGCTTCAGTTCGGCAGAAATCTCGGGATTCCCGAGGGTCTTCATCAGGCCCGCTAGCGGACCCATCAAGTGATCCATGAAGTGCTGAATCCCGCCTTCCCCACCGCCGATGTGCCACAACAAGCTGGGACCCAT
>DATNLB010000355.1:0-8702 GCA_035603095.1 Candidatus Acidiferrales bacterium | reverse complement strand
GAGAAATTGCACGCTGTTTGACGCATTTTTTGTGAGCAAGATTATGGGCACGACTCTCAGCATCGGCGACCGGGCCGAGGTCACGACAGGGAGCATCGTATCGGCGAATTATTTTGACGCCATTGGGGTACATCCGATTCTCGGGCGCGGATTCGAGCCGGGCGAAGACGTCGGGAGGAACGCCCATCCCGTGACCGTGATCAGCTACCAACTCTGGAAAGGGCGCTTCAAAGGCGATCCGCAAATCATCGGGAAAACGCAGCGGCTCAACAATGTGGTGCACACCGTTGTTGGCGTTACGCCAGAGGGATTTTACGGCACGTTCGTGGGCTGGGCGATGCAGTTCTGGGTCCCAGCTTCAATGGAAGAAACATTTGAATCGGGCGGGTACAAACTGGAGGATCGCCGCGCGCGATGGATTGAAGCTTACGTGCGGCTTAAGCCTGGCGTGACTCGCCAGCAAGCGCAGCAGGAAATTTCCGCAGTGGCCAAACGATTGGAAGCGGACTACCCGGATACCAACCGTGGCCGAGGCATCATGCTCTGGCCGTTATGGCAAACGCCTTTCAACAACGCGGGAACTCTGCTACCAACGCTAGAAATCATGCTCGCCGTGGTCGTTTTTGTCCTGCTCATCGCCTGCGCCAACGTCGGGAATCTCCTGCTGGTCAAGTCGTTCGCGCGGCGGCATGAGATGACGGTGAGGCTCGCGATCGGCGCGGGGCGCGGCCGCCTCGTGAAGCAACTTTTCACGGAAGGCCTCATCCTGTCCGCGCTTGGGGCAGCCGGCGGACTGCTGGTGGCCCACTGGTGCCGTCATGCGCTCGTGCTGCTCTTCCCAGCGCGGGGTGGCGTGGCCATGCACCTACCGGGCGAAATCGATTGGCGGGTGCTGGCGCTAAGCGCCGGCGTTTGCCTCGTCACGACGCTCGCGCTCGGGCTGGTTCCCGCCTTTCAGACCGGCAAGATCGATCTTGCCGGGGCGCTAAAATCCGATTCGGCAGGTGTCGTTGGGGGAGGCGGAAGAGCGTGGGTCCGCTCGGGCCTGGTGGTCATGCAGGTGTCGCTAAGTTTCGTTTTGCTGGTCGGGGCGGGATTGCTGATGCAAAGTCTTCATAAAATTCGCACCACCAGTCCGGGCTTTTCGACGCACGGAGTGCTGGACACCGCCGTCAATTTGGTGTCGGCCGGATACGATGCGCCGCGCGCTCAGACTTTCCAGGACGAGCTGCTGGATCGCGTGAAGGCGCTGCCCGGCGTGGAGTCGGCCGTGTTCGCACGAATGACGCCGCTCAGCTACGGGAGTTATTCTTCGACGGCGATTGCCGTAGATGGCTATCAGCCCCCGCCTGAAGAGCAGCCCATCGTGGAATACAACGAAGTGGGGCCGGACTATTTCACGACGCTGGGCATCCCCTTGGTTACCGGCCGGCAATTTACACGGGCGGACGATGAAAAGACCGCTCTGGTGGCCGTGGTGAATGAAACCATGGCCGCGCAGTATTGGCGCGGCAGGAATCCAATTGGCGAGCGTGTTCAGGTCAAGGGCCGATGGATGCAGGTGGTTGGTGTGGCAAAAGATTCCAAGTACCAGAGCGTTCGGGAGACGCCGAAAGCTTTTTTCTATGTGCCTTTGCGCCAGAATTTCTCACGCGGGGCGGGTTTGTATATCCGAACCCCGCTGAGCCCGGAAACGATGGCGTCAGCGCTGATGCGCGAGGTACACGCACTGGATGGGAATCTTGCTCTATTCGAGGTGATCACGCTGCAGGAGCAGGTGGATCGCTCGACTTCGCCACAAATGGTCGCCGTAACGTTGGTTGGGATCTTAGGAGGTTTGGCGCTGCTTCTTGCGGCCATCGGAATCTATGGCGTTATGTCCTACACGGTGTCGCAAAGCACGCGCGAACTGGGCTTGCGCATGGCGCTTGGCGCGGGCGCGTCCAATCTGCTGCGGCTTGTACTGTCGCGTGGCTTAGCGTTGACGGCCGGCGGTGTGGCCCTTGGTGCCGCTGTGGCGCTCGGATTCACGCGGCTACTCGGGAGCCTCCTATACAAGGTGAGTCCTCGCGACCCGCTCGCGTTCGGCTCCGCATTCGTGGTCATGACCATCGCTGCGTTAGTAGCGTGTTTCTTACCTGCATGGCGCGCCACCCGCACGGATCCGGCCCGTGCGCTGCGCGATTGACGCTTTCAGGAATTTACTGGTTTGGAGCTCTGGAACTACCGCCTTTCGACACGTCTTGCATGCGGCATGTGAAATTTCCATGCACGCATCGTCAGCGCTTGAACATCGCTCGCATTTACTGCTTCCTTCGGACGAGCACAATTAAGCGTCATGCCGGTATCTTTCTAATAGCCTGCATGAGTCGAGGAACGTAAACTAGAAGACATCGTGCTCGAGCAAAAAATTAATGAATTTTTTGGCGATGCCGAGTCGACTGGCTTTGGAACGGGCTGGTGGAGCGGGATATTGTCAGCGTTTTTTGGATTTCTTTCCTTCGGAGGAGTTTTGTGCCTGCATTTTCCCCAGTTCCTAACCTCTGCAGAATTCCGTCCGTTTTATTCGCTTCACGCGATGCGCCTCTTAATCCAATTCCTGATCGTGGCGGCAGTTGCATTTGGAGTGATCTCTTCTCTGTTGCGCAAGAAAAAGACTCTGGCGTTAACGGGAATGCTGCTCGCCATCGCTGCAACAGCTTGGGGCGGCTCGAGCGTAAGAGTTAATGGGAGCCAACTCAATGGCATGACCATCGGCATGGACTGGTTTTTGCTTGATTTGTTGTTGATGGCACTCATCTACGTGCCACTTGAAAGACTCTGGCCACAGTATCCAGAACAAGGAACCTTCAGAAAAGGGTGGACCCAGGACGTGGTTTATTTCATGTCCACTCATCTGCCGATTCAGATTTTATCTTTTCTGGTTTTATTGCCCGCCACCCAGGCCACTAAGTATTTGGGCGTTCCTGCTCTTCAGCAACTTATCGCTCGAATACCTTGGTTGTTGCAACTTTTCTTGGCCGTTGTAGTTGCGGACGTTGCTGAATATTTTATTCATCTGGCTTTGCATAAAGTGCCCTTTCTGTGGCGTTTTCATGCCGTTCATCATTCCTCGAAGGCGCTGGATTGGATCGCAGGCTCACGCTCCCACTTTGTGGACGACACGCTTGTGCGCGGATTTATCCTTGCGCCTCTCATGCTTGGATTTTCGCAGTCGATCATCCTGGCGTATTTGATTTTTGTCACTATTCACGCCACCTGGACTCACTGCAATTTCAGTCCCAATGCTAAATGGCTTGAAAAGTTTTTGGTTATGCCCAGATACCATCACTGGCACCATACGTCGCAAAAAGAGTCCATCGATAGGAATTTCGCAATCCATTTTCCGTGGATTGATAAACTTTTTGGGACTTATTACTTTCCAGAGGAATGGCCGGAAAACTACGGCCTGGCCGGCGAGGAAATTTCGCCTAACTTTCTTGGGCAAACGATTGAACCATTTATAGGAAAGAAAAAAACGCCCTAAAAACCCAGCGCGCCCAAGGGAACGTCCTTGGGCATCTGTGCGCCCGTGCTCGTTGCCTTCACCAGACCCAAGTATTTCATCACTTTGACCGTTATAAATCCAAAGTCGTATTCCGATTTGTCGTGGCTTAGCCGCAAAAGGCCCTCATAGTGGTGATGATTATTTTGTAGGCACGCGCTAAAGGTCGCTGTTACCGGCAGCCACTCGCCAATATTCATGGCGTTGTCGCCTTCATCGTGATACCGCCGGTATCCAAATTGCCGTGTGTGGGTCCAATAGTTTTGAATCATATTTACCCACAATGAGAAAATTCGGATTCCAAACCACATCACCAGTGCAAACTTCAGACTTCCAACCAGCTTCCATAAGAGATAAAAACTAAAGGCTTGCGCAAGGATTGCAAAAACCGGATTTGCGACCACCCGGAAAGTCCATGACTTCAAAATCTTGTCGCCGGCCAAATTTTCTTTGCATTGATACGGCATCACACAGAGATATAGGGTTCGCCAAAAACCATCTTCGGAAAGCTTATTGGGATCCCCGGGATGGTCGGAATGTTTGTGATGCAATCGATGGCGATTCACCCAGGCGACCGGATCCACATAGATCGCGAAGGTGTTATTCACGATAGTGACAGCCTTCATGAACCATTCGTTATAGTCGAGCGAACGGTGAGCGATTCCCAAATGAAGAACATCGGCCAAATACAGCCCGCCAAAAAACCAGCAAAAGATAAAATAAACTCCGCCTATCAACATTCCAGCCCAAGGTCCCAAATGAGCCGGGGCGGAATACCTACAAGCCAGCATGTAGGAGAAAATAATCAAATAGCCTGTGATATTGTATATTTTCATGAGGGCTCTCCCGCGGAATTATTCAAACAGAAATCGGAGCTCTTTTCAAATAACAAGTTAAAGTAGATAAAGTCTGTGGCCGCAGTTCTTCAACTGCCAGAGTATTTTGCGGTGGCCACGGACCGCGAACTCAATTTTTATCAATCACATCGTCGCTGCGGCTGGTCACGATCTCGTCGTAAGCGGCCCGCCGCGTCAGGCCGCGCTCCTTGGCGGCGAGCTTCAGGGCTTCTTTGCGGTCGAGTTTGGCCTGGCGGATGAGCTCCTCGACGCGGTCGGCCAGACTTTGCGTGGAATTTGCCTGGGTGCGCGCGTCGGCGGGAGCCTCGGGGCCGATCAACAGGGTGATTTCGCCGCGGGCAGGGCGCTCGTCGAGGGAAGTGGAGAGTTCGGAGAGTTTGCCGCGGCGGAATTCTTCGTGCAACTTCGTCACTTCGCGCGCGATGCAGGCGCTGCGATTGCCGAGAACCTCCCGGGCATCGGCGACACACTCCGCGATCCGTTGCGGAGCCTCGTAAAGGATGATGGTGCGGTCCTCGATGCGCAGGCGTTCGAGGGCGCGGCGCCGTTCGCCGCTGCGCGCCGGCAGGAAGCCGACGAACAGGAATTCTTCGTTGGGCAAGCCTGAGGCGGAAAGGGAAGCGAGCAGCGCGGATGGACCGGGAATCGGAACGACGGGAATCTGGTGCCGCAGGCAGAGCGTAACAAGGCGGTGGCCGGGGTCGGACACGAGCGGCATTCCCGCGTCGCTTACCAGCGCGATCTTCGCGCCTTGTTCCAGCGCGACGACGAGCTCCGGCGCGCGCGTCAACTCATTGTGTTCGTGATAGCTGACGAGCGGCTTGTGAATGTCGTAGTGAGTAAGGAGTTTGAGCGTATGGCGCGTGTCCTCGCAGGCGATTTTATCGACTTCTTTCAGAATGCGCAGCGCCCGAAGGGTGATGTCTTCGAGATTGCCGATCGGCGTGCCGACAAGATAAAGGCAGCCCCCGTCTGCCGGATTCACAACGTCTGCCAAATTCGAAGCGTTAGCCGCCTTGGGGGGAGAAGTCTTCGCGCTCATGCCCACGAGTCTAGCACGCGTTCCGGCCGCGCCACTCGCGCTCGCGCGAAGGAGCAATGCTATACTTTGAGTTTTGAGTATCACATCGGAGGAGCGTCAGTGCCCCTGTACGAGTACAAATGCCTGAAGTGCGGCCGCAAGACGGAAAAAATTGAAAACGTCTCCGGCCCGCACTTGAAAAAATGCCCACATTGCGGCGGAAAAGTGGAGTCAGTGATTACGGCCCCGTCGTTTCAATTCAAAGGCGCGGGTTGGTACGTGACGGACTATGGTGGGAAAAAGTCCACTGGCGGCGACAGCGACAAAGCAGACAAGCCCGCCACGGAAACAAAAGAAGCCGGGAACAAAGAGAAAGATTCGGCGAGCACGGAATCGGCGAGCACAGAATCGGCTTCCAAAGATACGAAGGAGAGCAAAGAAAAGAAGCCCGCGAAGAAGAAGTAGCAGTTCTGAACAAGCTGCTTCCATTAGAGTTTGAGAGTTTTCAAGTAACTGCGAAACGCAGCGCCGAATTCAGGATTCTGCAGCGCGATTTCAACGGTTGCTTTTAGAAAGCCGAGTTTGTCACCGGCGTCATACGAAATGCCTTCGAAAATGTAGGCCCACAAACCATGCTCGCGCGCGAGGATGCGCAGCGCATCGGTAAGCTGAATTTCGTTTCCCGCTCCGGGTTTCGTGCGAGCCAGGCAATCGAAAATTTCGGGCGGCAGAACGTAGCGCCCGGTGATGCCAAGATTCGATGGCGCGTTTTCCGGCTTGGGTTTTTCGACGAGATCGCGAATGCGCAGCAAGCGTTCGCCGAAAGGCGGCTGCGGAGCGGGTTCGCCATCCACAATGCCGTAGAGATTCGTTTTGTCTTTGGGGACTTCTTCCACGGCGATGGCCCCAACGCCGGTAGCTTCATAGACCTTGATGAGTTGTTTGGTGGCGGGATTCGGGCCGGGGATTAATACGTCGCCAAGCAAGACGGCGAACGGTTCGTCGCCCACAAGATCGCGCGCGACGAGCACAGCGTGGCCAAGGCCAAGTGGCTCTTTCTGCCGCGTGTAGCTCACTTGCACCATGTTGCTGATCTTTCGAACCATCTCGGCTTGGTCTTTTTTGCCCCTCTCTTCCAAGAAACGCTCCAGCGCGGGAGCGGAATCGAAGTGGTCTTCGATGGAATTTTTTCCTTTGCCGGTAACGATGATGATGTGTTCGATGCCAGAGGCGACGCACTCTTCCGCCACGTATTGAATCTGCGGCTTGTCGACGACGGTGAGCATCTCTTTCGGCTGCGCCTTGGTGGCGGGCAGAAATCGCGTGCCCAGCCCAGCGGCAGGGAGCACCGCCTTGCGGACTTTGTTGCGGCTACTGGTGGGGCCGCCAGATGGCGCAGAGTTGGGTGTGACGGAGGGGTTGTTGGTCATAGGCTCAGTTTTTTATGCACTCTAATTTTTTGCACACTCTAAGAGAATGGAGACCATTCTTCGATGCGGATTCGAATCCGTCAATGTTTTTGCGTTCGAACGGTGCCCGTAGGGTTAGTTGGTTCCGGTGGAGTTGCCCGATGCAAGGCCGCGCGTGTGCTAGCATTGGTTGAGAGCAGGGGAATAATGCCGGCGGCAAAACACCATGAGAATCCTGGGGATTGAATCTTCGTGCGATGAGACGGCGGCGGCGGTTGTCGCGGACGGACGGGAGATTTTGTCGAGTGTCGTGGCTTCGCAGATCGAGATTCACCGGAAGTATGGCGGGGTGGTGCCGGAGTTGGCATCGCGGGAACACTTGCGGCAGATCGTGCCAGTGGTGCGTGAGGCGATTGCGCAAGCGGGAATGGAGCTTTCGAATGTGGACGCGATTGGGGTGACGCAAGGCCCGGGGCTGGTGGGGGCGCTACTGGTCGGAATTACGTATGGAAAAACGCTGGCGCAGGCGCTGGGGAAGCCGCTCGTGCCGGTGAATCATCTTGAGGGGCACGTGCACGCGGTTTTTCTGGAAGCGCACAAAGCGGGGCGGGCGGCGAAATTGCCGGCGGTGTGCTTGATCGTTTCGGGCGGGCACACGGTACTTTATGAAGTGAAGCCGGAAGATTCGAACGGGCTCTTGCGTTACCGCAAGATCGGCCAGACGCGAGACGACGCCGCGGGAGAAGCCTACGACAAAGTGGCGAAGCTGTTGGGCTTGGGATATCCGGGAGGGCCGATTCTCGATCGGCTGGCTGCCGTTTCGAATGACGCGCCTGCTCCCGTGAAATTTGGGCCGACGAAAATGAAAGGGAACGCGCTGGACTTCAGCTTCAGCGGACTGAAGACGGCAGTGCTGTATCACGTGCGAGAGCACAGCGAATACACCGAAGAGATCCGCAGGCGCGAAGAGGCGCTCACAAGAGGCGAGAGAAAATTCGACCAATTGCTGCCCCTGTGCAGTCCTAAAACGCTGGCGCTGGTGCGGGAGTTTCAGAATGCAGTGGTGCGCGATCTGGTCGAACGCACGATGAGCGCGGCGGAAGAACTGGGCGTGGAAAGCGTGCTGGTTTCGGGCGGCGTTGCGGCGAACAGCCAGTTGCGCGCGACGTTCGAGGCGCGGTCGAAAGCGGCCGGCGTCGAGGTATTTTTTCCGAGCCGGGCGCTTTCGACTGATAATGCCGCGATGATCGCGGCGGCGGCATATTCCCGCTTTCGCGCCGGCATTATCGCGGACACAAGCCTCAACGCGGATCCCAGCCTCGCCCTCGCTTAGAAAACTGGAATTCTTTTCAGTCTGCCCAATCCTCTATCCAAACTGCAAGGCCCGGACTCTGGCCTAGAATCCGGGGCTTATTGAGACAAAGCAGACGTGTCCCAGATTCTGAAATCGCCTTCGGCGTAAGCTGCCGCCAAGTGAGTTCCATTCCCGTCGAAGGCGACACGCTCGATAACTCGGGGAAAAAGGGGATTGGGCGGCAGGGTTGGCTCGAAGGTAAAGAACTGCTCTCCCGTTGGCAGTTTGGAAAGCAGCACGCGTTTGTCGGCATGAGCCGACGCCAGGAATTGCCCGGAAGGATGAAAATCAAGCGCCGTGACCGGGGACGTGGACAACACGATTCGCCGCGGTTCGCTACCTGCGCCGGCCTCGCTCAAGAGCACGGAGCCGTCATCAAGTCCCGCCGCGAGCCAGCGGCCGTCCGCCGACCATGCGACCGCAGGGACGGCAGCGCGGCCGAAGCTGCGGTGTGGGCCGTTGGAGTGAATTTCATAGAGCCACACCGTATCTGCGGGTTCGCCAGCCGGCTTGGCCA
>DATNLB010000642.1:0-2599 GCA_035603095.1 Candidatus Acidiferrales bacterium | reverse complement strand
CCTCCCATCATTGCCTGGCGCCACCAATTGTCCCGAATGCCCTGAGAGATCTTTGCGCCGGGGCGGTTGAAGCCATAGAAGGGCATGGTTATATCCTGATAAAACTGGGAACGGTGGTTTGCTGTGCCGTCCCGAAGTTGGTCGAAAACCGCCATTGGAAGACCGTCGGGATTCTTGTCCGACTTTAACAGTTGCGGAGGAACAGAACTGATGAGCACTGCTTTGGCGACTCGCCCCTTGCCATGCTGCGCGACATAACGCGTCAACTCGCCACCGCCCGTGGAATGACCGATGTGAATAGCGTTCTTGAGATCAAGCGCTTTGACAAGTTCGGCAACGTCGGCAGCATATGTGTCCATATCATTGCCGTTCACCGTTTGAGTGGAGCGACCGTGCCCGCGCCGATCATGAGCGATGACCCGGTAGCCGCGCGCCAGAAAAAACATCATCTGAGCGTCCCAGTCATCAGCCGACAACGGCCAACCATGATGGAAAAAGATGGGCTGGCCGGTACCCCAATCTTTGTAATAAATCTTAGTCCCGTCTTTCACTGTGATGGTGTCCATATTTATTCTCCTTTTTAGTTTTTTGACTCGTGTTTTGTGCCAAATCTTGCGAAGCCAACAGCATTAACCGGGCATGGGCTAAGGATGCGTCCGTGCAATCCGCTGCCATTCCAGGTGACTCGTAACCAGGGCTCCCTCGACATCCGCTGCGCTTGAAGTTCGTAGAGTTAACCGGTCCCCATTTAGCGTCAGTGCTCGTAACTGCCTTTTCTGGATCAGATTGGGCAGAAGAGCAACGGCGGGAATGTGGGTTACAGTCTCGTCGGTCTCGTCGACTTCGTAAGTACCGCAGTAGGCGATGTATCCGCTTCCGGATTCCACATACTCTTCGGGCGTTCCTTGATGCCAATCGCGAGATTGAAAAGCAGAACGCCCGGGCTTCATGAGTTGGGCCGACACAAACCCATCCGGGGTGTAGATGAGAAAGCCAACCGGTTTAGGGCCAAATGGATGAGTGTCTTCGCATCCTTCTTTCTCTTCCGTGTACGTCAGCAAGGTCCAGACTCCGACGAGCAGGGAAGAAATTCGTTCAACCGTTGGATTTGGCTGCGCGATGTTCAGCATTAAATTGCAGCCGCCAATGATTGTTGTCCAAGAGTCTTATAGTCTGTGTATCCATGTTCTCCGCCGCCGTAGAAAGTAGACCGGTCGTAGGCGTTAAGAGGCTTGCGTTCCCTGATTCGCCTCACGAGATCCGGATTTGCGATGAAGAGACGACCAAAGGCGATAGCATCCGCATGGTTCTTTTCAATGGTGAGTGCGGCACTCTCCGGGCTGTAAGCGGCTGCGGAGAGAAGAGGTCCATGAAACACCTCACGAAAGAGCGCAGCATTGTTCACGGCGTCTTCGTGGAGTTCGTCCGTTAAACCCATCTCGGATCCCTTTGCCTCGATGAGGTGTAGATAAGAAATGCGTCGTTTATCGAGTTCCTGAATAACGAACATGAATAATTCGAGAGGATTGCTGTCGCGGATGCCGCCGTATTGTCCGAAGGGCGACAGGCGTACACCTACGCGATCCGGCCCAATCGCCGCCGTAACTTCATCAACGATGTCCAGAAGAAATCGAACACGGTTTTCTTTCGCCCCGCCATAGGCGTCGGTCCGTTGGTTCGTCCCATCCTCCAAGAACTCCTCGATAAGATGGCTGTTTGCTCCCTGCACTTCTACTCCATCGAATCCAGCTTCGATCGCGTTGAGTCCAGCCTGCCGGAAGGTTGCGACAATCACCGCGATCTCCGAGGTTTCTAGCGCCCGCGGAACCTCAATGGGCACTTGCTGGAAGTCCTTTGTGAATCCGGGAAGATTGGGAGGGATGGCAGAAGGCGCTACTGGCAAAGATCCATCCGGCAACAACGACGAGTGTGAATTTCGTCCGTTGTGTTGAATTTGCAGGACAATGCGACCGCCACGGCGGTGCACCGCGCCGGTCACACCACGCCAGCCGGAAATCTGTTCAATCGTATAGATCCCTGGAGAACTAGGATAGCCCTGCGCCTGTGCACTAACGGCGGTTCCCTCCGAAATGATGAGGCCGGCTGAGGAACGCTGCGCGTAGTATTCCGCGTTCAATGCGGTGGGCACATTGTTAGCGCCAGCGCGCATGCGCGTGAGAGGCGCCATCACAATGCGGTTGGGGAGTTGGATCGCGCCTACCCTTAGAGGAGTGAAAAGTATCCCGATGGACATGTTTAGCCTTTTTTCTTTTCGAAGTACGTGCAACAGATGCGACGCGAATCGGCTTTGCCGAACGATAGAGTTCAGGTCGAGTGCGCCACGGCTAACGTGCGCGGAGATTGTTCGGCCAGAGTAATTTCGCCCATGTCGATGGCAACGAGCAGGGGCTCCTTCACAAGCTGATAGTCGCCTTCATATGCATAAATTCGGCGCTTTGTCGGAACGATGATCCCGTCGACATCACGGTATTCCGAGGCATAGTTAAGACCAGTTGCTCCGCCGAGGATATCAACCGTGTAGTCGTGCCTGCGCAGCAAACCATCGGGCCCAAAACACGAAATCTGTTCGCGGCTGTGA
>DATNLB010000401.1:0-17044 GCA_035603095.1 Candidatus Acidiferrales bacterium | reverse complement strand
ACGCCGTATCTTGCGCGCGCACTCGACGAACATAAGCGAATAGCAGTTGTGTTTGGCACGCGCGGCAGCAGCGGCGCGAATGAGGCCGGAGCGGAGCAAGCGGCGGCGCTCGGTGCCATCCGCGAGATCGAAGCGCGGAACGCTCTCACGACTCTGGGAATTAGCAACGTGTGGTTTCTCGGCGGCAAGGATACGGCATCGCAAAACGTATTGCAGTCGCTGGCGAACTGGGATCACGGCGCTTCGCTCGAGCAACTTGTTCGCCTCGTTCGTTTGACCCACCCGGAAGTCATCCTAACGTTTTTGCCGGGAACGTTTATTGGCGAAGACCACGGGGACCATCAAGCTTCCGGCGTGCTGGCGACGGAAGCATTCGATCTGGCGGGCGATCCCACCTCGTTCCCGGAGCAACTGGCGGGCCCGACCAAACGCCTCGAGCCTTTTCTTGAGAACCTGCGGCCCTGGCAGCCCAAAAAGATTTATTACTTTGCGGATGCGGACCGCGAAGATATTTTTCGCGGAAAAGGCCCGGACTACTCCGTGAAGGAAATCTCCAAATTGAGCAAGCAACCGTACTGGCGGATGGCGCTCGATTCGTTCCGCGCTCACCAGACACAAGCGAAATCTTTTCTCGATAAAATCGCCCAAATGGACGAAGCACAAATCGAAAAGCTGGCCACTTCCGACGGTGGCTGGACGGACGCATTGCATTTCGTGCTCGGCAAATCGCTTGTGGGCGGCAGCGTGACCGGAGAGGTTTTCGATGGCATCTCACCGGGTGTGATGCCCTTCGCCCGGCACGATGTTTCTCCCGAACCTGCACGGCCGGATTTATCGGTGGAGCTCGGCGGCCCATACAGTTTCTACGCTGAATTTCGGCGCGCTCATGGGCTCACCAGTCTCCCGCATCCCGAGCCGCCGGAGATCGCCCTGCAGGCTCCCGGTACGCTGGTGATTCCATTGTGGGTTCGCAATCGAACCGCGAAAAATCAAGAGATCACCCTCTCCGTGGCTCTGCCCACGGGGTGGACGACGCAAGACGGCACCGGGAAGTTTACAGTGGCGGCAAAGCAGGTCGCGGCCACGCGCATCGAAATCACTTTGCCTGCGCTTGCTGAAAATGGCTCCAAAAAACTGGAGCCACAGGAAATCAGCGTTCATGCGGATTCGAACGGGCAATCCATCGGGGAGATCAAACTTCGGGTTGAACTTCGGAAACGAGCGCTGCCTCAGTAGACTGCTTCAAGATTTCTTTTGACGCGCTGCTTCCATTTGTTCCCAAGCGGCTTCGGGCAACAGCAGCAGGTCATTGAATTCGCCGGCACCCCGCAGCCATTGCGCGCCGTCGATCACGACGCATTCACCGTTGATATACTCGGCCATGTCGCTGATGAGAAACGCCGCGAGATTGGCCAACTCCTCGTGCCGCCCGAAGCGCTTCATGGGATGCTTGTCCTTGACGTGATCTTCGAATGGCTTCGAAGGCATCAGCCGCGACCACGCGCCTTCCGTCGGGAATGGCCCCGGCGCGATGGCGTTCAGCCGGATGTGATATTTCGCCCATTCCACGGCGAGCGAGGTGGTCATCGCCAGAACGCCCGCTTTCGCACAAGCCGACGGCACGACAAACCCCGAGCCGCAGTTGGCGGCCGCGTAGGTGGTTACGATATTCAGCACATTGCCCCCGAGCTTTCGGGAAATCCAGCGCTTGCCAAACACCTGCGTGCAGTTGAATGATCCGTTCAGTACGATGCCGACGACGGCGTTGAAGGCATTGGGAGTCAGTTTTTCGGTGCGCGCCATAAAATTTCCGGCGGCGTTGTTGACGAGCGCGTTGATTTCCCCGAATTGTTCCTCAGCCTTTGCTGCCGCGGCTTCAACGGCTTCGTGGTCCCGCACGTCGCAAGCCGCGTAGGCAGCTGCGCCGCCCGCCCGGTGGATCTCATCGCATGTTTGCCGCAGCGGCTCTTCCCGCCGGCCGACCAGGAACATACGCGCGCGCAGTTCAGCAAACCGCAACGCCATCGACCTGCCGAGTCCCGATCCTCCGCCGGTAAGAAAAATCGCACGGCCCTTCAACAGGTCCTTTTGGAACACTTTTCACCGCCTCGTGCAGCTGACTGAACGTGCGCGTCACCTGCGGAACGCGATTCTAATCCATCAGAGAGATTGCGAATGACTTTTTCGAAGGACGACCGATGGGGGGGCGAAAGTCAGGTAAACACGCCTAAGGATGCATCTGGGCAGGAATGGGCCGCCCCATCGCCTTTGCATATTCAGCGGCGTAAAGCGGACTTTCCGGAAATTCCTCGCTCAACTCGTGAAACAGTTTCTGCGCCAGGGGATTTTGTTTTTCCCTGCGAGCCGCCAACGCCAGCAGAATCTTGGCATACGGCTGCAGGTACCGTCCCTTTTCAATGGTGTTTCCAAGCTGTTCCATGCCGAGCTTTTTGTCGCCGTGGATGCCTCCGAACCGGAGCAGGAAACGCTTACCTCCCGAAAGGCTTCCGATAATGTAGTTGGCCGTGCCCAGAGCGACGTATGCGTCGTTGGCGTCCGGCTGCTGCGCAAGCAATTCCTTGGCATGCGCGCTGGCTTCCTTGAGCCGCTTCAAGGCTTCCAGGTGTTCTTTTTTGAGAATCAATTCGGCATTCGATTCCATTCCTGCGGCGAGTGCGAGAGCGAAAAGCCCTTCCGGGTCGCGTGCGTCTTTCTCCAGGCGCTGGCGGGCGAGTTTTCGGGCGAGTTGGATGGCCTCCTGAAAACTCTTCATGCGTCCGGGATCGGGTTTGCCGTCAATACCGTTCAGGAATCTTTTCTCATTCAAAAAGAAATCACTCGAGAGGACGCCCTGGCGATACAACTCCTCGAAGAGGTAACTGGCGGCGACGGCCACTTGGCCAAACGGCTCGTCGGGATGCCGTGATTCCCAGTCCGCAAACTTTTCGCGGCCTTCGGCGAAGTTTTGGTTATAAAGAAGGTGAAATCCGGAAGCGAGTTCCGGCACCTTGGTAAACGCCGGACTACGTGCGTCGGTCTCCGGCCGCGCGCCGCAGATGACCGCGGAGAGCAACAGCAGGGATGCCATGCCGTAGATTCGCCAACGCATTCGAGCCCTGCTCTTCAGAAGAGTCCGGGCAAGAAGCGCGGCTTGCCGGTCATCGCGGCGCGATAGTCTGGATTGGCGAAGAGCACGCGTTCCTCCGTGGAGAGCCGTTGCGCCAGAACTCCGATGTGCGCAATGGCTCCCGCGACAGCGGTGATCCAGGCCGTATGTATCAGCGGAAGCGCCAGCATCTCCGCAAAAACGGCCGCATAGTTAGGATGCCGAACGTAGCGAAAAGGTCCGGAAGTCACCACGCCGAGGCGCGTGGAATCCACGACCTGAACGTTCCAGTGCTCCCCGAGCGAGCGAATGACCCACCAGCGCACGGCATTCGCCGCGAGGAAGACGGCAAACATCGCTGCGGCCAGCCAGGGGATGAAAGGACGCCTAAGGAAGACGACTTCGAGCGCAGCGCCAAGCAGCACCGCGGTGTGCAGCAGCACCATCCAGCGGAATTTCGGCTCTTCCACTTTCGCCGCGCCGCGCGCGGCCATTTCCTTTTGGTGCCGCTTGGAGATGCGCAATTCGGCCAGCCGCAGCGCCGCCACGGCAAGGAGCAGACCGAGAAACGCAATGACGCTCAGGTCCATTGCAGTAGCAAGAACTCCGCGCTGAAGCCCGGTCCAAACGCCGCGGCCAGCGCGTATTCACCAAGCTGGGGCGGTCTTTTTTCCATCCACTCCTGCAGAATAAAAAGGATCGTCGCGCTGGATAGATTTCCGACGTTTCCGAGAATGTCCCAGGAGGGCTGCGTGTCGCACTTGCACAAGCCGAGTTCCGTCTCGATGTTCCCGAGCAGCCGAGCTCCCCCGGGATGCAGAATCCAGCCCTTGATGTCCTCGCGCTTCCGGCCGTGGCGATCGAGGAAACCCTGCACCAGCCCGCCGATCTTTCCCCCGATCATTTCCGGAACATCTTTTGCCAGCAGGATGTGGAATCCGGAATCACGCAGATCAAATCCCATGGCGCCCAGCGAATCGGGAAACGTATACGTCTCCGAGGCGAGAATCTTCGGCCCGCGCGTTTGTTTTCCGCTGACGACCACGGCTGCGGCGCCGTCGCCAAATAGGACCGCAGAGATCAGGTTGGCCTGCGAAATGTCCTTGCGCTGCAACGTGAGGGTGGGCAGCTCCACGGCGATGATCAGGACGTTTCCGCCGGGTTCGGCCTTCAAGTAATCGGCCGCGCGTGCCAGGGCCATGGCCCCCGCGGCGCAGCCCAGTTCCGTGAACGGCATGCGCCGGATATTCGAACGGAATCCCATCAGATTGATTAGGTGAGCATCCAGAGACGGGATCATGAAGCCCGTGCAGGACACGGTGATAATCATATCGATTTCATCGGCCTTCAAGCCCGCGCGCCCCAGGCACTTTTCCGCAGCTTCCTGGCCGAGCTTCACGGCATGCTCGATGTATTCGTTGTTGGTTTGCGAAAGCGGGCGCGGCTCGATGATGTAGTCGAGGGGGAAGATGGAGTGCCGCTTATGAACCTGGGCGTTATCGACGATGCTCATCATCGCTTCGAGGCGGCGCTCGGGAATGTCAAAGACGCGTCCCATGTACACCTTCACGTCATCGCGCGTGATGGTGTAGGGCGGGAGCACGGTGGCCGTCGCGGCGATGGTGGGATACGAGGCGGCGACAGCTTCTGTGGGTCGATTGCGCGCGGATTCCATCAGTCTCCTTGGGCACAAAACCAGCTTTATCTGTTCTCCGCCGCATAAACCGTTTGGATGCGGCGTTTCCGAGGCAGGCTGCGTTTGAGCCCATTGACTTTATATCATTTTTAGCAGGGAGCGCACTATTTTGTGTGGCTGAGGGCGGCAATACTCACGGAACTAACGCGTCGTGGATACTTGAGAAAAAGTTTCCAAAAGGGCCGGCGCTGCATTTCACCGCGCTCGAACCTATCGGGCACGATACCGGCTGCCTCCGCGCGGAAGCGCCGGCCATTCTGCGGCAAGGTACCGTGATCGGAAACTTGCGCGAAGTCGCTGAGCGCCTCGCACCCGGTCGCGCCTGCATATCCGTTGTTTCCGACCACGGCTTTATGAAGACTGGCGCGCCGGGCAATTTATTCCCGTGGGCGAGCGGTGCAAACTTTATTGACGGACCGTGATAGATTCTCTAGCCGTTGAGGTGCCTCATGCGCGGAATGCTATTTTACTCCTTCCTGTTGACCGCGGCGGTAGGTCTCCTGGTGAGCCCGTCAGCGGTTGGCCAGGCGGCCAAGTGGCCCGGGACGACGGAGGGCGATTACGTCGCTAAAAATTTCAAGTTCCGGTCGGGGGAAACGCTGCCGGAATTGCGACTGCACTATACGACGCTTGGCAAGCCGGTGCGCAATGCGGAGGGCCGCGTCACAAACGCCGTTCTGATTCTTCATGGCACCGGCGGCTCGGGAACTCAATTCTTGCAGCCCCTCTTTGCTGGGGAATTGTTTGGACCGGGGCAACTCCTGGATTCGAATCGATACTTCATTATTCTTCCCGACGGCATAGGCCACGGGAAATCTTCGAAGCCCAGCGACGGGCTGCACGCTCACTTCCCGCAATACGACTACGACGACATGGTAGCCGCACACCACCAACTTCTCAGCGAAGGCCTCGGCGTGAATCACTTGCGCCTCATTCTCGGCACGTCCATGGGTTGCATGCATTCCTTTGTGTGGGGAGAAACCTATCCCGATCTCATGGACGCGCTGATGCCGCTGGCTTGCCAACCGGTGCAGATCGCCGGACGCAACCGCATCTGGCGCAAGATGGTGATGGAAGCGATTCGCAACGATCCGGAATGGAAGGGCGGAGAATACGCGGCGGAGCCGCAGCAAGGATTGCGAACGGCGCTTGACCTGTTGCTCATCGCCGGCAGCGCACCGCTCTACATGCAGAAAACCTTGCCGACGCGGGACGCCGCGGACAAATATCTCGACGACTATTTCAAAACGCGTATGACAGGACTGGACGCCAACGATCTCTTGTACGCTGTGAACGCTTCGCGCACGTACGATCCCTCGCCTCAGCTCGAAAAAATCACAGCTCACGTCATGTACATGAATTCTGCGGACGATTTCATCAATCCGCCCGAACTCGGCATGGCCGAACGCGAAATCAAAAAGGTGAAAAACGCACGCTTCGTCTTAATCCCCATCAGCGACGAAACACGCGGCCATGGAACGCACACGCGGGCTGTTGTTTGGAAACAGTACCTTGCGGAACTGCTAGAGAAATCAGCGCACTAAAGATTTTGCCGCGGCCCCGATACGACAGCGAAGTATATCTGTCCGGTTAGGTGGTGGCCTGGCTGGCGCGGATTTCCTGCCAGCGACGGGGGCGCTTGTTGGCTTGGAGAACTTTCTTGCGCAGGCGGATGGATTTCGGCGTGATTTCCACGTACTCGTCGTCCGCGATGAACTCGATGGCTTGCTCGAGGCTCAGCTCGCGGTGCGGAATGAGGCGGATGGCTTCGTCCGCGCTGGACGAGCGCATATTGGTCTGCTTCTTTTCCTTCGTAACGTTTACGTCCATGTCCTGCTCACGCGAATTTTCACCAACGATCATGCCCTCGTAAACGTCTATGGCCGGCCCGATGAACAGCTCGCCCCGCTCCTGGATGTTCCACAACGCAAACGCGGTGGATGGTCCGCTGCGGTCCGCCACCAATGCACCGGTTGGACGAAGCGCCATCTCTCCGCCGTATTCCATCCAGCCTTCGAAAATCGAATGAATCAGCGCCGTGCCGCGCGTGTCTGTGAGCAACTGGCTGCGCAGCCCGATTAATCCGCGTGACGGAATCTTGAAGTCCATGCGCACGCGGCCCGAGCCGTGATTGCTCATCTTGATCATCTCGCCGCGCCGGCTGCCAGTCGTTTCCATGATGATGCCGATGAAATTTTCGGGCACGTCAATCACCAGGCGCTCTAGCGGTTCGAGTTTCTTGCCGTTTTCTGTGCGGGTGACAATCTCCGGCTTGCCCACCATCAGCTCAAAACCTTCGCGCCGCATCGTTTCGATCAGAATCGCGAGCTGCAATTCGCCGCGGCCCAGCACGCGGAAGGATTCCGGCGTGTCCGTGTCTTCGACGCGGATGGACACGTTGGTCAGGAGTTCTTTTTGCAGGCGATCGCGGAGATCGCGCGAAGTGAGATATGTTCCGTCTTTGCCTGAAAGCGGACTGCTATTGACGGTGAAAATCATCGCCAGCGTGGGCTCGTCGATTAGCAGCGGTTCCAGCGGCATGGGGTTCGCCAAATCCGTAATGCTTTCCCCGATGTTGATGCCTTCGACGCCGGCAATCGCCACCAGATCCCCTGCTGGGACGGCTTGCGCTTCGTCGCGTTCCAGGCCTCGGAAGGTATACAGTTTGGTGATTCGCGTCGGCGTGA
The DNA here is from genome assembly GCA_035603095.1 of Candidatus Acidiferrales bacterium. Lineage (GTDB taxonomy): Bacteria > Acidobacteriota > Terriglobia > Acidiferrales > UBA7541 > Acidiferrum. Next base: position 9,555 of record DATNLB010000401.1, on the reverse strand, counting down.
GCCGGCCGTCCAGCTTGACGATGCCCACGTCCGCGCCGCGCCTGAGCGTGCCGTTGAAAACCCGCCCGATCGCGATGCGTCCCAGAAATTCGCTGTAATCCAGGTTCATCACCTGAATCTGCAGAACTCCTTCGGGGTCGCCCGGAGGAGCAGGAATGTGCTTTACGATGGTCTCGAAGAGCGGGAGCAGGTCTTTCGAACCGTCGCCCGGCGCAAGGTGCGCCACGCCGTCGCGCGCATTCGTATACACCACCGGAAAGTCGAGCTGGTCTTCCGTGGCGTCGAGATCGATGAAGAGGTCGTAGATTTCGTCCAAGACTTCCTTGGCGCGCGCATCGGTGCGGTCAATCTTGTTCAGCACGATTACCGGCGGCAGCTTCGCCGCCAACGCTTTCTGCAGAACGTAACGCGTTTGCGGCAGCGGCCCTTCGCTGGCGTCGACGAGCACCACAACGCCGTCCACCATGCGCAGCGCGCGCTCCACTTCGCCGCCAAAGTCGCTGTGGCCCGGCGTGTCCACGATGTTGATCTTCGTGTCGTGGAAGAAAAGCGCGGTGTTCTTTGCGAGAATGGTGATGCCGCGTTCGCGCTCCAGGTCGTTCGAATCCATGACGCGCTCAACGAGGGCTTCGTTGGCGCGGAAAATCCCGCTTTGCCTCAGCATGGCGTCAACCAGCGTGGTCTTGCCGTGGTCCACGTGCGCGATGATGGCGATGTTTCGAATATTTTGACTCATAATTCCTGCTTATCGTGGCCACTTTGCGGCCAAGTCCTCTAAAGACAAAAATAGCTGCTGAAACAACCAGCAGCCTCGACGAATGTCCTTTTATGTAGGTTGACCGCATGGCGGTCACACATTCTTAGGTGCGGCGCAGCAGCCTACAGTTTAACAGACTCGCTCTCCCACGGCCAACAAAGTAGGACAGGCATTCCGGCCTGTCCTCTTCCCGTTATCTCCGTCTTCGAACGGAACAGAGAAAAATGTCTATGCTAACTTCCCTATTCCGTCCGCAGGGCGACGATGGGGTCCACCCGGGCCGCGCGGCGCGCCGGGACATAACAGGCCACCAGCGCGGCGAAACCGAGCACTAGCGCTACTCCAACATAGGTCAGCGGATCAGTCGGCGCTACTTCAAAAAGTAACTGCTGCAAAAGGCGCGTAAGCCACAGCGCGCCGAGCAGGCCGAACGCCACTCCAAACAACACCAACGCCATGCCTTGCCTCAGAATCATGCGCAGAATTTCGGTGGGACGCGCGCCGATGGCCATGCGTACCCCGATCTCATGCCGGCGCTGGCCCACCGCCAGTGCCATCACGCCGCCAATGCCTGTGGCTGCAATCGCCAGCGCCAGCAGCGCGAACAACCCTAGCAAATTTGTCGTCAGTCTAGGTGCAGCGACGGATTCGGCGCGCACCTGTTCGAGCGAGCGCACCCGGGCCACCGGCTGATTCGGATCCACGGCATAGAGCAACTCGATGACGCTGCGCGCGATGCTCATTGGCTCGGCCGTCGTCTTAATGACCAGAATCGCGTCCATAAGCGGGTTCTGCGCCATCGGCACGTAAATCTCGTCGACGGCATCCTTGTCCAGCCCGTACTGCTTCACGTCGCCGACGACACCGGCGATCTGTACCCAGGATTTCCCCGCGTCCGCGGAGAACCGTTTTCCAAGAGGATCCTGCCCGCCCCAATAATGCCGCGCCGCGGCGCGATTGACGATGGCCACAGACGGCGCGCCCGGACGGTCGGCCCGCGTGAACCCCCGGCCCTGGAGCACGGGGATGTGCAGAGTCTCGAAATAGCCTTCGCTGACCACGCGGAAATCCGAGATGGGATGAACTTGCCCGGGCACCGGTTTTTGCCCTTCGATCATGAAATCGCCAGTCATGTGCATGTCGCCATTCAACGGAATCATCATCGAAGCCGCCGCCGATTTCACTCCACTCTGGGCTTCGACTTTATCGAGGAATGTTTCGAAGAAGGCGCGCTGCTTATCATCCGTGTTGTACTTGGTGAAATCGAGGCCGATTTGCATGGTCAAAACGTTCTCCGGCTGGAAGCCTGGGTCCACCTGCTGGAGCTTCGCGAAACTGCGCAGCATCAAACCCGCGCCGATCAGAAGCAGGAATGACACCGCGACTTGCGCCACGATCAACAAGCTCCTCATCCGGTGGCGGCCGCGCCCCATGGTGGATTGGGAGCCACCTTCCTTCAGGCTACCCACAACCGCCTCTCGCGCAGCGAGTGCCGGGGCCGTTCCAGAAAGCAGGCTCGTCAGGACAGCCACCGCGAGCGTAAACAACAGTACGGTAGCGTCCAGATGAATCTCTCGTGCACGAGGAGTGAAGCGCGCTGCGAAACTCATCAGCAGGTTCAGCGCTGCCCACGAAAACAACAGCCCCAAGCCGCCGCCAAGCAGCGCCAGCAGCGAACTTTCCGTCAACAATTGGCGGAACATCCGCACGCGTCCCGCACCCAGCGCCGCGCGGACCGCCAGTTCTCGTTCGCGGCGCACCATGCGAGAGAGGTTCAGATTCGCAACATTGGCGCACGCGATGAGCAGCACGAAACCGGCCGCGCCGAGAAGCACCAGCATCGTCGGACGCGCGTTGTGGGTGAGATCTTCCTCGAGAGAGGATGTCGCCATGGAGTAGTCAATTGAGGGCGGATATTCTTTCGGATAGGCCTGCTGCAAATTGGCCGCCACACCATTCAAATCAGCTCGCGCCTGGCGCACGCTGATCCCCGGCTTCATGCGGCCGAAACCTTGCATCATGCGGGCCTGCCGGTTGGCGATAAAGGCGGGACGCGAGCGGAAGGGACATGCCGTCGTCGGCATGTACACGTCGTTTTCGTCCGGATACTGCGGCACCGGCGGCAGGATGCCCACGACCGTGTGCGGCCGGTCGTTCATCGTGAACGTCTTGTTCACAACCGTCGGATCGCCGCCGAAGCTCCTGATCCAATATTCATAGCTCAGCATCAACACGGCCGGGGCGCCTGGCTGTTCGTCTTCCGGACGGAAGGCGCGGCCAAACAGCGGTTTCACGCCGAACACGTCAAAGTAGTTCCAGGAAACGACTCCCGTTTCCACGCGTTCCGGTTCGCTGCGTCCAAGCAGAATGAAATTCATATTGTGGTATTCGACCAAGCCATCCAGGGAATGGCTCTGCGTCCGGTAGTCGTTGATCTCCGCTACCGAAAAGGGTTGATTCAGCATTCCCGCGCGCGGCGCTTGCTGGTGCAGCGTTACCAGGCGGTCGCCGTGTTCGTAGGGCAATGGTTTCAGCAGCACCGCATTCACGACGCTGAAGATGGCCGAATTGGCGCCGATTCCCAGGCCCAGCGTGAGGATCGCTGCAAGGGTGTATCCCGGATTCTTGCGCATCATTCGCAGCGCGAATCCCGCATCCTGACGGAACATCGCCAAGTGCTCGCCCGGCGCGGTCCGGAAAATTCCCACAATCGTTTCCCACCACAGGCGCAGGACACCCGTGGCTCCATCGAGGCGGCCTGCTTCCTTGTGTTGTTCTTGGAAAACCGTTTCCATTTCGGGGCCGAAGTCGCTCCGAAAATCGAACGGAAGAAGTCGCAGAAGTACTCGATAAAACCGTGTCGCCCTGGAATCAGCCGCGGCCATAGTGTTCTCCCGCGGCGCCACCTGAACACCGCTTTTCGGAGCACTCGTTGTTTCTGGAACTAGCTCAACCGGCTCCGGAAATTTCTTTAAGCCGTCCGAGTTTTCTTCAGCAGATTTCTCGACCGCGCGATGGACAGTAGTTCATCCATCCGTTCCGCCTCCGCGGTTGCGACTTGACGGCCTTGCGGCGTTAACCGGTAATAACGGCGCCGCTCGTCGTCTTCTGATTCCGCGGGCCGGGAACGCAGCTCAACGATCAGGCCATCGTTCAGCAAGCGCTTGATGATTCCATACAGGGTTCCCGTGCTTAGCCGGACTTTGCCGCCGGTGCGAAGCTCCACTTCCTTGAGAATGGCATAGCCGTGGAGATCATCGCCGGCCAGCGCCAGCAGCACATGGAACATGGACGGCGTCAGCGGCCCGAAGGGTTCCGCGTTCGTTTGAGCAGCACTCAAGGTTTCAGCTCCGCAGACGAAGTATTCTGTCGTCATACGCTATATCGTTACACGCCATAGTGTCAAGGGAAAAGCGCCGTCCATCCCATGAAATTCGGCAGAGAGGGCTTTCCGGGAAAATTTGGACGCGGGAGATAAGGGAATGAACTTCCTTCAGGAGAATCGAAATGCCCGCGTCCGACTCTAGGTAGGCTTGGTTCAGAGGGCGCGAACGCGGGTATTTCGATGGTTCTTGGGACTACGGGCTTTCAAGAGTTAGTTCTCCCTAGTCCTCCTATTGAGTACAAGGATCCCAGAGCAGGTCAGTTGACGGACTGATCTGTTCTGCTACGGGGACTCTACTTTGCTTAACTTGAAATGCGCTGGAGCGTCAAACGAACTAACCCTGAAAATACTGTGACCTAGTAAAGCCATTATAATCAGCATGTTATATCTCTAAATGAACCAGGCTCTTTTCCCGATGGCACATCCCGTGGTATAGTCCGCCCATTGATTTCGGGGGACTTACCCTTCGTGGAGTACCGCGTTGACCCCAAACTCGCCCTCCGGTTCGGCCTCTATGAGGTCGATCTGCTGCAAGGAGTACTTTCACGGCAGGGCGTGCGCCTCAAGATTCAAGAACAGCCTTTTCGTATCCTGGCTCTGCTTCTGCAGCGCCCCGGTGAGATCGTCACCCGCGAAGAGCTCCAGCAGTCACTTTGGCCCGAAGGTACTCACGTTAACTTTGACGGCAGCCTGAATGCTGCCCTGAAGAAACTGCGCGCGGCCATTCATGATGATGCGGAGAATCCGCGCTTTATCGAAACCGTTCCCCGCCAGGGCTATCGTTTCCTCGCCCCGGTCCATTCCATAAACAGTTCTGCGAACTCCCTTTCTCCCTCGACAAGCGTTTCTAGAGGGAGTTCCGAAGAGTCCTTCGAAGTCCGGATGCGTCTCAATCCGGAATTCTCTCCCGAGCGGGCTGCCGAGCTTTCCCGAGAAAGGAAAATGGCGGAGCGCGCGGCGCGGTGGATCGATTTCAGCCTTCTTTCCTGCGCGATTGCTTTTGGTTCCTGGCTGCTCTTTTTCATCGTCTATCCCGTCCCTCGTCCCAGCGTGCAGCGCATGACGCGCATTACCAACGCCGGAGGAATCGATGAATGGGGCGGGATCGTGTCTGATGGCACGAGGATCTTTTTTCTCGAGCGTGACGGCGGCCACTGGAATCTGATGCAAACCTCGGTGGAAGGCGGAAACGCGGAGAAAATGGCCGCTCCTTTTGAAAACACCCGCATCTTCGCCCTCTCGCCCGACCATTCGCAGTTTCTGATCGGACAGTTCAACCGGCGCGATGATGAGATGCCGCTCTGGCTATGGCCCGTGCAAGGCGGTGAGCCGCGCCGCATGGGCGAAGCCGTTGGACACGATCCCGCGTGGTCGCCGGATGGCAGCCAGATCATTTATGTTCGCGGCCGCAGTCTCTATACCATCCATCCCGATGGGACTCAGCTCCGCGAATTGGCGCATGGCCCTGGGCTTCCGCACTTTCCCGCCTGGTCTCCCGACGGCGAAACCATTCGTTTCAACATGGACAAGCGCGAGGACGGCACTCAAGCAGTCTGGGAGATGGCCGCGGATGGCTCCGGTTTGCATCCGATTCTTGCCGGCGGAAGGCCGCTGGTTTCGCAGTCCGGCGGTGAATGGACGGCGGATGGCAGGTATTTTCTTTTTTCCGGCTGCGAAAACTACGATTGCAATCTCTGGGGCATCCGCGAAGCCTGGAATTGGTTTCGCCGATCGCACCGTGATCCCCTGCAATTGACGCACGGCCCTGATTCTTTGCACGTGCATGTCCCCACGCAAACGGGCTCCCGCGTCTTTGCTTTCAGCTTCCGCTCGAATCGAGAACTGCAGAAAATCGAACCGCGATCTCATCATGCTGAACCCTTGATTCTCAACGCCAACGCGGAAGTAGCCAGCGTCTCTCCCGATGGCCATCTGGCTCTGTACATCGATCGTCCGGACGGCTCTCTCTGGCGGAGCAGCGTCGATGGCGCTCAGCGCCTCCGTCTAACGACACCACCGCTGGTCGCCTCTGCCCCTCACTGGTCGCGGGATGGAAAGCAGATTCTTTTCACCGGCGTGCGTCCAGGCTTCTTGCGCCAGATCTATTTTCTCTCCGCGGATGGCGGCGCCTTGCGCGCGGTCCTTCCCGAGAGCCGCGAGGCTTCCGACGCCGATTGGTCGCCGGATGGCACGCAAATCGTGGTCAGCATGCGCGAACAAAAGACGCAGCCCAAATTTGGCCTCTACTTGTTTAAATCAAGCACTGGTGAGTGGACGGTTTTGCCGGAGTCCCGAGGACTGGTCGCGCCTCGTTGGTCTCCCGATGGATGGCACATCGCGGCTCTTGACGAAACAAATCACCGGCTGCTTCTTTATGATTTCCTAACGGAACGTTGGAGTGACCTGGCCGAGGGCGGACTTCTCGGCACACCTTACTGGACTTCCGGCTCCACGGCGATCTATTTTCAGGATCAGCTCGACAGCGAGCAGGCCGTCTATCGCGTGAAGATCGCGAATCGCCAGGTGGAGAAGGTCTTCAGTTGCGGCGAGACCCTTCGCAGCAGTCCCGCGCATTGTATCTTCAGCGGGCTTGGACCAGATGGTTCTCTTTACGTCATGGTTGAGCGCGGTTTGACCGACATCTACGCGCTCGACCTGGACTTGCCCTGAGAATTCGCCCTTTTGCGCTCAGCCCAGCAGTACTGTTGCCCCGCACAAAAGAAGCCAAGCACGCACCGCATACAGGTCATGAAATCCCTATCTTTACCTCATGTGCTAGGAAGTCCCTGATCCGCGGTTCTGGAAGACAAGGGCTACAAATCGGTACCTGGTTGGAGGCGCTGAGTTCCGCTAATTCATATATCTTATTTCTAAATTCAGGTGACATACTCCTGTAACATTCCGATTTTCTGATTCCCTGCCAGCATTCTGCAATTGTGCGGTCCCGGTTAATCGGTCCCATGGAACTTATCGATGAAATTTTTCGTAAGATTAGAAAACGCTCGACTGGTTTCTACGTCTATACACCATAAGGGTGGGCGTCTATGTCACCGGAAGTGATCGCAATGCGAGAACCGGATGAACCGACGACTTCGGAGCGGGTGCTCCTGTCATCGGGCCGCTATATCCTCTTTGGGCCGTTTCGGATTGACCAGCAGCGGCAGGAAGTTACGCGCAACGGCGCCCGGCTCAAACTTCAGGGGAAGGTTTATCAGGTTCTTCTGACGCTTCTCGAAAAACCGGGTGAAGTCGTGACTCGCGAGGAGCTGCGCATGCGGCTGTGGCCCGCTGATACGCATGTGAACTACGACGCCAATGTAAATACCACCGTCAACAAACTCCGCCAAGCGCTTGGCGATTCCTCCGATAAGCCGCTCTACATCGAGACCATTCCTCGGAAGGGCTACTGCCTGCTGGTGCAGCCGGAAGTCTCCGACAAGCCCGCTCATCCGCTCTTCTCCCAAAGCGGGACATCTGCTGATTCTTCCCAAGAAGCTTCTCGAAGCTTGGTCGCCCCCTCGTTTTCAAAATCGGATGTTTGGATTGTGCTCGGCGTGATCGGCTTGATTCTTGCCGGTATGCTCCTCGGCGCGGGAATTACGCGGTTTTGGATCTCTCACGCGGCCTTTATGGCCCACTACCCCTTAGCAATATTCTTTTCGCGCGCATCAGTGGCCGCGTTCTTTTAAGATTTGGCTTACTCTTTCGGGGCTTGGCCTGACCGGAACTCCGTCCACGGGCCCGCCTTCATATCCCGCAAATAAGGCTCCTCCCAGGCATACTCGGGATGAGCTGCAAGAAACGGCTTGGCGAGAAAATCCCCGCCGCAGGGATGCCCCATGCGAGCCATCATCCGCATTTCTTTCGCCATCGTTGCATCCGTCGCTTTTCCCTGCACCGCTCCGCCGGGATAGTAGGGCTGCCAATCCCATTCTTTCACGCCGCGCGGCGATCCATCCACGTGCCCGCAGAGCGTGCGCTCGTTGGCTTCTTCCTGGTGCTGGGCGGTGTCTCGATGGTCGCCCAGCATTTTTTCCGCAAGCGCGACGTCGATCTTTCCTCTGTTTTCCTTGAGCAATTCATCCCAGCGCGCCCGCCTTGCGTTCGGCGAACTCTCCTTATTGGCCGGATCAAATTGTGGCGCATCCTCCTTGAGTACTTTCGGATCGCGTGCCCAGTTCGATCCCGCGAGCACGCCATCCTTCGTTCTCCATAGTTTGTGCGCCTTTAACCCAAGTTCGAGTTGCGCGATCTCCCCTGTCTTTCGGTCGCCGAGCAGCCAGTCGTTTGCGTATCCCCCGTTGTTTCCCTCCAGCATGATATTTGTGTATTCGTCGATTGAGCCCGCATACTGCAAGGCCTTCCGCGCCCGCACAAATTCAGCCTTGCCGTTCGGGTCCCAGCCTTCAAATTGCGTAATCGTCGTTTCCGTCACCATCAGCCCATCGCTATTGATCCCGAAATCGTCGTCGCTGGCGATTACTCCGGGGAAACCATCCATCAGGAATCGGTGGCCATTCTTCGGCGCGATGTCGAACACGATCCGCCACCGTTCGCCGTTCCGGTAGCTCGTCCAGTTGTTGTGCGCCATCACGATCAGCCCGTCTTTTGTCCAGCTTCCTGTCGCCACGAAAGCGCTGCAATTCCCCGGGCTTTTCAGGTTGGGCACCTTCGCCGTTTTTTGCTGCTTGTTCAGCCAGGGCACGTAATAATCCGGGAGCTCTTCGAATGCATTGAACGCCACGATGTCGTCCACATCCAGCTTCGACCCGGTGCGTGCCCGCAATCCCTCGACGATACCCTGTAGCTCCTGCTGATACTCCGCATCGATCTTCGGCCACAGCATTTCGTGCGCGGCTTTCCGGAAAAATGCCCAGTCGCGTTCCGTGGAATGTATCATCCCCGCGCTCACCGCCGCGAACGCATCTTCGATCTGCGGCCCCAGCAGGTACCCGTGCTGGTATCCCATCGCGCCCGGATCCCCTTCGAGATGCACGTAGATCCACCCGCCCTCTTCGAAGCGCGACGCGGGCTTCAAGCGCGCATCGTTCGCCGCGGCACGCTCTCGCGCTGCCGCGATCGTCGCCGCCATGACGTCATTCGCTGATGCCGAGGCCGGCGCTCCGCTGCCCGCCCACCAGAGCGCCACCCCTCCCAGGATCACCAGCAAAATCGCCGCCGCGCGCCTCATCGAATCATTCATTGCACCCGCCTCCAGAAAGTCTGTTTGCGATCCTAAGAGTCTATTCTGCCTCCGCTCTTCCTTCAACGGTTCCTCACCTCGCATCGTTCTCGTCGTTCTCGTGTAAACTCTCACGATCGAAATGCTTACAGCCATCACGCGTGCCGTCAGCCCAGCCATCGTCAATTGCGAACTTTCTTTCATCGATCGCAAGCCCATCGATCTGGCCAT
>DATNLB010000630.1:0-5835 GCA_035603095.1 Candidatus Acidiferrales bacterium | reverse complement strand
CCAATCACTCCACCGCCCGCGACGGCCACGTCGAACTTCTTCATGACGTCATCTTATCGTATCTGGTCGCTCGCTTCCTTCGTGGCCGCAGCCTTGCATGAGCGGCGTGCCCAGGAAAAATACGGTTCTCCATCTTCCATTTGCCGCGCCACGGATTTCTCATCCACGAGTCTCTTGCCGCCGCGCTTGTCGTTGCCGTCTTTACCAGTTTGACCCAAACAAGGCGGGAAGCTCACTCCTTACTTTCAACTTTCAACTGTCGACTGTGAACCTCTTCCTCCGTTCAATCGACCAGGAGCTATGTAAGTGAACTACAGTGAACCGGCGAGTTCTTCAGACAATACCTGCGCTTTTTTCGCCAGGCTCCGTGCGCGGCTCCAATCCGCGATCTCCGCGGCTTCGCGCGCATCCTTGATGAAGCCTGTGATTTTGGACACCAGGTCGGACTGTGCGGCATTCAAGTTTTTCCCGCGGGCGGACTCCAGATTCTTTTCCGCGATGCCCAGGCTGTGCCTTGTTTGCTGCTGGGCAACCGCGGATTCTTGTGGCGTTACCTGCAGGGCAATCGTGGGTGCCTCCAATTTGTCCGCATCGTTCCCCGTGGACGAGGAGGGCGGCGCGCTAACGTGTGGCCGCGGAGGTGCGGTCCGCACAGTCGTCAATTGGCCGGGAAAAGGCGGCAATTCGAACTGTAGTTCCGGGAGCAAATCATCAGGAACGCTGCTCGCCTCCGCCGTGCTTGGTTGCGTTACCGGCCTTACCTGTACTTCGGAAGCCCAGGGAATAGCCGGACGTTTCCTCATGCTGCATCCACCCATCACGCCTGCCGCGCAACAGAGAAGGACAACGGCTGAATGAAGAAAGCTGCGCGGCGACACCATTAGGGAACGGACTGGGTTTTCCGTCATGTTCAGGCCGCGAGTGGCAACTCGATTCGGAACGTCGTGCCCCGGCCGACCTCCGAAGTAAAGTCTATCGAACCATTGAGAAGCTGCACAATTCGAAACGTACTCGCAAGTCCGATTCCGCTGCCTCCCGGACGTGTGGTGAAAAACAATTGGAAAATTTTCTGGCGGTTTTCCGGTGCAATGCCCTTGCCGGTGTCGCCCACGCTAATTTCCGCCATTTCGCCACGGCGGCTCAGCACCAGCCGCAATTGTCCGCCGATGGGCATAGCTTCCGCGGCATTCAGCACCAGATTCAGCACGGCCTGCTTGAGCAGCGCGCGATCCACGTACACCTCCGGCACATCGATCGGCAAAAGTTGAGCTAGTTGGATGTTGGATTTCTGAAGCTGGGGCCGCGCGACTTCCAGAACTTCTTTCAAAAGCTCTGCAAGTTGCGTAGGCTCCAGCCGGATATCCATCGGCCGCGTGAAATCGAGGAAGCGCTTCACCACCGCGTCCAGCCGGTCGATCTCTTTATCAAGCACCTGCACGGCTTGCTGCGACGCGCTGTCTCGTTCCGGGGGGAGCGATTCCTTCAGGTTTTCCAGCCACAGCCGCATCGAATTCAGCGGATTCTTCACTTCGTGCGCGACGCCCGCGGTGATGCGCCCCAGCGCCGCCAGACGTTCGCTCACCTGAAGCTGCGTATTGATGCTTTCCAGCGAGTCCAAGTCACGCAGCGTCACCAGCGCTCCCATGCGTTCGCCATCTTCCTGGATGGCCTGCACGCTGACGCTTACACGCTTCGGCCCTTCGCTCGTGAGCAGCTCCGTCTCGGCCGCCACTTCTCTCAGCTCATCGCTTTCAATGTGCAGGGCATCGTGAAGCGGATGACCGGGAGGAAAGATTTCCGTCACGCGCCGCCCCAAAAAGTGTCCCGCGGGAGCGCCCAGGAATTTTTCCGCCGCAGGGCTGATCATCACGGCGCGCGAATCCCGCGTGAACAGCAGCAAGCCGTCCTCAAGCCCAGCCATCACCGAATTCATATTTTCGCGCATGGTGCTGAAGATTTCATGCACGCCGCGCAGTTGCTGCCCGACTTGCGTAATCTTCCGGCTCACCAGTCCGAGTTCGTCCCCGCTTCCAGCTAATCCCTTCGTCTCCGGCGAAGGTGCGTCGTATTGCCCTGCCGAAATTCGGTCCAACTGCGCAGCGATATCTTGCAAGGGAGCCAGCGTGGCCCTGCTCACGATGGCCGCAAGCAGCGTTGAAACCACGACCGCAAGCAGCGCAATCGTTCCGGAAGTCCAAAGACTCGGGGAGATTTCATTCAAGAGCAAGCCCGCGTTCAGCGCCACCCGTACTTCACCGTACGGGTGGTCCTCGTTGCTGAACGGAAAATCAAGTTCGAAAACTTTTGAAGGCCCCGCCAGCACTTTCACCTGATGCAGGAAATTCCGCTGCACCAGTTGTGAGAGAGGCGTTCTTCGAGGCAGAAACGATCCCGGCAGATTTTCGTCGGTCGAAACCAGCACCATCCCTTCGTGGTCCGTGATGGAAACTTCGTAGATCAGGGGGTTTTCCTTTGCGGCCTTTAGTTGCGTGCGCAGTCCTTCATTGATTTCAAAGGCGTGTCTCACAAAATCATGGATTTCCTGGGGAGCGTCTGAGGCCGGCCGCAAACCCCGTTGCCCAGCCTCCAGCAGCGCGTGCTTGGCCTGCAGGAACACTTGATTTGCCAAGTCATCCGCCCGTTTGTTGGTGGCCTGGAGAAGCTGATCGAGGAGCTGCGCCGCGAACACGCCAGACAAGACGGCCGCGACGAGCAGCACCAGGCCCGTCATCACCAGTGTGAGTTTTGTCCGCAGCCGCAGCTGCATTCTGCTTCCTTACTCCGCTTCGGCGCGATCGCTGCCGTATTCTTTCAGCTTATTATGAAGCGTTTTCAGGCTGATGCCGAGCAGTTCCGCGGCCCGCGTTTTGTTGTTTCCCGTTGCACCCAGGGTCTGCAGGATCAGCACGCGCTCCATTGCATCAACGGTTGTTCCCACGGGAAATTTGATCGCGGAAAGATCGCTTGGCCCTTTCGCCGCCCTCATTCCGAATTCTTCCGGGAGGCTCGCGCGCGTGATGAGGTCCTTTTCGCACATGATCGCGGCGCGCTCCAATACGTTGCGCAGTTCGCGGATATTTCCCGGCCAGGTGTGCCCCATGAAAATGTCCAGGACTTCCGCGCCGATCCCGCGCACATGCTTCCCGTGCTTCACGTTGACGTCGCGCAGAATATGCTCGACCAGCAGCGGAATATCGTCCTTGTGCTCCCGCAGGGGCGGCAGGTTGATGTGAAACACATTCAGCCGAAAGTAAAGATCTTGCCGCAACTGACCGCTGCTGACGGCCTGCTCGGGTTCTTTGTTGGTTGCCGCGAGAACGCGCACGTCCACCGGAGTCTCACTCTTGCTCCCCAGACGGCGGACTTTGCGGTCTTCCAGAACGCGCAATAGCTTCGCCTGCGTTGGCGCGGGCATCTCGCCGATTTCATCCAGCAACAGCGTTCCTGCATCCGCAAGCTCGAAGCAGCCGATGCGCCGCTCCGCCGCGCCCGTGAAGGCGCCACGCTCGTGGCCAAAGATCTCGCTCTCCATCAATGTCTCGGGAATCGCCGAACAATTGATGGCCACAAACGGCCCGTTGGCGCGGGGCGAAAGTTTGTGCAACGTCCGCGCCACGATTTCCTTGCCCGAGCCTGTCTCTCCCGTGATCAATACCGACGCCGAACTCGGCGCGGCCATTTCCACGATGCGCATCACGTCCTGCATCGGCTTCGATCCCCCGACGAGGTCGCCCAGCCGTCCCGTCTCGCGCAGTTGCCGCTGCAGAACCGCCAGTTGCCGTGCATCTCGCGCCTTACCGAGCGCGCGGTCCAGCAGCGCGTGCAGTACCGGCCCTTTCAGCGGCTTTTCGATGTACCAGAACGCCCCGGACTCGATTGCCGCCACCGCGCGTTCTTCGCTCCCCTTGCCGGTAATGATGATGGCCGGCACATCGTAGAGTTCCCGCCCGAGCTGCTTCAGCAGGTCCAGCCCATTCATCCCCGGCAATTCGACGTCGGCGATCAGCGTGTCTGGCTTGTAACTCGCAAATTTCGCCAGCGCTTCTTCCGCCGTTCCCACGCCCACAACGTCGCAGCCCCAGCGCTGCAGAAGCTGTTCGTAGCCCTTTCGTGCATTGTCTTCATCTTCGACAATCAGCACGCGGTCCTTCCGCTCCACCATCTCGGCGGCCCGCACCGCCGCACGAGTCTCTTCCATGGGTTTCAGCCTCTCCTCGGCATGCTCTTGATGAATGGCCCACGCACCGATTTGCTGGACACCTCGACTCTAACAAGCTGCCAGCCGCTTGCCAAGTTCTTAGCAATGTGCTGAAAATATTTGTGAAAAGGCCCCTTAATTGTCATCCCGAACGAAGCGAGGAATCTCCTTCCCGTCTGCACCAGCCGCCTAGCTTCCAACTGGCCTCTTGGTTGACGGGAAATTCTTCGAGATTTCGATTCCGCGCCCGCATGACGGTCCTGGCAAAGGAATTTGATTTCGACAGGAACCCGGCGGTAGTCTCCAGACTTGGAGGTTCGGTCCGAGTGGGTTTTGCACATGGAGGCGCGGATGAGCCTGATACCGAAAGAAATCGAGGAGCATTATCTGCGAGGGAAGGAGTCCGAGCGACTATCGGGCGAGCGAGGCGAACTCGAGCAACTTCGTACACAAGCGGTTCTCGCTTACAATCTTCCACCCGCACCGGCAGAAATTTTCGACGTAGGCGGCGCCGCCGGGATCCATGCCTTTCCGCTTGCCAAGCAAGGATACCAGGTGCATTTGATCGATCCCGTGGAGCTGCACCTAGAGCAAGCGAGATCTTACGCGGCCACGTCGGGTGTCACACTTAGATCGATCACGCGGGGCGACGCTCGCCACTTGGATATCCCCTCAGGCAGGGCTGATGCAGTTCTTCTGCTAGGCCCGTTGTACCATCTGATTGAATATTCGGACCGTCAGCAGGCGCTTCGCGAAGCCCGCCGCGTGCTCAAACCGCATGGCGTCCTTTTCTCCGCCGCGATCTGTCGTTTCGCCTCCTTGATCGATGGGCTTTCGAGCGGTTTTTTTCGAGACGAGCAGTTTCGCAAAATCGTTGCGGCAGATCTCGCCACCGGCCAGCACCGCAATCCGATGAACCACCCAGCATACTTCACGACCGCGTACTTTCACCGTCCCGAGGACCTGGCCGGCGAAGTTCACGATGCCGGTTTTGGGGATGTCCAGATTCTTGCCGTCGAAGGTCCTGCATGGAGTGCCGCTCTGTTCCGTGAGGCTTGGGATGACCCGGCCCAGCGACAGAGCCTAATGGAGTTTCTAATGATGATCGAGCGCGAACCTTCGGTGCAAGGCGCCAGTGCCCACATCATGGCCGTGGCCCACTTCTAATCCAAAGTAAGACATAATGAAAAAGAGGGTGGTGCGTCAGTTTCCGATTAGCGCTTTTGTCAGGAGTCGCTTCTCCCCGGATGGAATTGGCGTTCCCGAAAGCCGTCAATCCCGTACAATGAACGAATGAAGCTCAAAGCGACAATGAATTCGCCAATTCTAGCCGTCTGGTCCGACGAACACCTTTTGAAGAAGTGTTGATAGACGGGCGCGGACTGCTTAGCTCCAGTAAGCCGAATTACCCGGTTGTCGTGATGGGAAAAGCGAAGCTCATCCTCGCATTGGCGGTTTTTGCGTTGGCCGGAGTCGCGGGCTGGCGGATCGGTTCGTGCGAGCTGGCCAACATCGAGCTGCGCGAGGATATGCGGGACCTCGCGGCGCAAGTCGGAAGCCGAATCGGGTTGACTCCTCAGAGCACGGATGAGGATTTCCGCAGGGCGGTCATCCGCAAAGCCGAAGAACACGAGATT
>DATNLB010000662.1:0-4121 GCA_035603095.1 Candidatus Acidiferrales bacterium | reverse complement strand
AAACCACTTCGGCAGGCCCTGGCAATGCTGCGAGAGTCGCGTCCAGCCCTACATCACGCCGGGCGGGCGTGCGGCTGGCGCGTGAAATGCCGGCCCAGAAGGTACGGTGAACGCTGGGAGTCCAAGCTATGTGAACGGTCGGCTGAATGTCGAAGCCGGTGAAATAGCTGTCTTCGAGTTTTGTGCCAACATACAGGTTCACGCGATTGGGTTTCAGCGTAATTTGATCTTGCACAAACAGGTTGAAAAATTGCTTCGCCGAATCGGCTGGAACAAATGCCTTGTCCACCGTACCCTCGGTGTCATCCACGGTGTGACGATATCCCATACCCCAAATGAGATCCTGGCGGACGCCCAGCACCACGTGGTTCTGAAAATCAAAATCAATCGTATCGCGAACGTCGATAGCATCCGGACCGCCTCTGCGGTATTCGTCGAAATAGAACTGCAGTGCCGTGTCGCACCAGCTCGAAAAAATATGATTCCACCGGCCCAAGATGTTCCCACCCGACAGTGTGGCGAGCCTCTGTACGTTCACATTGTCGGGAGGAGAGAGGATGGCGTGCACGATGATTGCTCCCTCCTTTCCTGTGTACACGTCTCCTTGGGTCGTCAGGAAATCCCTCTGGGACAGCTTCGTGTCTGCCCGAAAACCGCCGTGCAGCAGATACCACCCGTCTTGTCCGTTTTGCCCGTTCAGATCGAGGAAATGGTTATTGTTCTGGTAGCTCGTAAAGACGCGATAGTTGGTTCTTCCAGTGATTTTTCCGCCGTACTGCGTTGTGCCGAATCCCTGCGCCTGCGTTCCTCCACCGCCCGTCACCAGAACGCCCGGGGTCTCCTCGGCTTTTTTGGTGATGATGTTGATGACGCCATTTACCGCATTGGCGCCCCATACCGCCCCGCCGGGCCCGCGGATCACTTCAATTCGTTCGATGTCCTCGAGTGGCACGTCTTGCGTATCCCAATTGACGCCCCCGAAAAGAGGCGAGTACACGGCCCGGCCATCAATAAGCACCAATAACTTGCTGGCGAACTGAAAATTAAATCCTCTCGCTGAGATCGCCCAGGTGTTCGAATTGATCTGCGCCACATCGATTCCGGGAACCATGCGCAGCAGATCCGGAATATTCGTCGCTCCCGATTGGCGAATGTCTTCCGGCGTGATCACAAAAATGGCCGCCGCCACCTGCGATAACTTCTGCTCTTTCTTCGAGACCGAAGTCACTTCCAGGTTCATCAGATCTTCAATACTTACCCGCGTTAGGTCGCCCGGCGGGGATTGCGGCCCTGGTGAGGATTGCGGTGCGTCCTGTGTCGACGGAGCTTGCCCCTCTGCCACTCCGCGCCCGACCAGGAGAAGCAAGATCATCGTTCCCGGCACCCCAACTCGTAGTGCCCTCTTCGATCGTTTTCCACCCATACATGAACTCCCCTCTACCCCGGAGTCATCCGCACGCGACTCGCCAGTGTCGGGAGAACCATCGTCCGTATCTCTCTTGCAATCAGCGTTTGTTTGTTTTGGAATTACCTGTGGGATTCAGTGTTTGGTAATTAAGGAATGCGAGTGCCAGATTGGAACAAATGCGCTTTCACCTCTCGCCAGATCGTCTCTATCTCCACGAGTGATTCAGTGGCATGCCGCCCCTATCCCTCCAGGAATTAAATATGAAGATACGTCCATAAACAATTCTCACTTGATGTGCGCTTGGTCATTTTTCCAAAGAAATGTGGAAAGTCGAGATGAGCATGGCGACCCCGGAGCCTCTTATCGAGAGGTCCGCCAAGAAATCTCGAAGAATTAAATCACTAGAAATAACTCACGCCTTACTCTCCGGGTCAATCGCTGCTTTGCCTCCGAAAGATGGTCACATGCGCAGCGAAAATATTCGTTTCCGTGAAGCCGATGACGCCCGCCCGTAGGCTCTCCATTACCGATAGGAACCACGTCACCCCTTCCTATCCATTTCATGCAAGAATGTGGACCATGAGCGCCCGGCCCAGGCGCCTGCGAATCACCAGTCTAGACGATCCAGCCCTGCCTCAGACGCCGCGGTGTTCTTTCGGCGATCGCACGCCACGCGGATGGGGGTGTCCCCATTGGCCGGCTGACAAGAATTCAAAGTTGGAGGTGCACTATGAGCGACGTCTGGAAGCAGTGCGAAGGTCAGGTCATCGACAATCGATTCCGGCTGCTGCGGTACCTGGGCGGTACGGACGATTCCGCCGTTTTCCTCACGCAGCTAGCCGGATCACCTTCACAAAAAGCCGCCATCAAATTTATTCCCGCCGGCACTACCGCCGATCTCCAGCTCTCACTTTGGCGCCGCGTCACACAGCTCAACCATCCCCATTTGCTCCGCATCTTCGACATCGGCCGCTGCCGCCTGGAGAACAGGGATCGTCTCTACATCGTGATGGAGTATGCCGAGGAAGACCTCTCCCAGATTCTCCCCCAGCGTCCTCTCACAGCTTCCGAAGCTCGCGAAATGCTCGAACCCGTGCTCGATGTTCTCGTTTATCTCCACGGCAAAGGCCTCATTCATTCACGCATCAAACCTTCCAACATTCTCGCCACCGCCGATCAACTCAAGCTGTCCAGCGACGCTCTCCTCCCCATCGGCGAACCCCGCAAATCATCGAGCAAGTTCGCTGCTCACGACGCCCCTGAAACCGCGGCTTCTCCGCTCTCTGCAGCCGCCGACGTCTGGTCTCTCGGCATGACCCTGGTCGAAACGCTCACGCAGCACGCGCCTGTCTTACAGCCCGGAAGCCAAGCCGACCCGGTCGTCCCCGATGCGCTTCCCCAGCCTTTCCTCGACATCGCGCGTCACGCACTACGCCGCGAACCCCGGCGCCGCTGGACCCTTGCCGAAATCGCCGCGCACTTCAATCCCGCGGCCGCCGCCGTCGCGGCCGCCGCCCAATCCGTTTCTCCTTTAGCTGTCCCGCTCTCCACGGTTCCGGCTGTCCCCGCGGCAAAGCTGCCAGTGCCAAAGTCCGACGGGCCTCCGCCAAGACCGCAAGCGCAGCCGCCACGTCTCGAACCCGCGAACCTGCCGAAGCAAACTCTGGTTC
Source organism: Candidatus Acidiferrales bacterium (assembly GCA_035603095.1). GTDB lineage: Bacteria > Acidobacteriota > Terriglobia > Acidiferrales > UBA7541 > Acidiferrum. The sequence goes on along the minus strand of DATNLB010000662.1, from coordinate 1,043 downwards.
TTCCCAACTATGTCCTTCCCGTTGCCGCTGTGCTGCTGGTTATTTTCGGCATCATTGCGCTACCGAAAATCCTCGGCCATCGTTCCGACTCTTCGTCGTCCGCTTCAGCGGCTTCCGCTAAGCCCGCAGGAACGCCCAATCCGGTCGAGCAGCCTGTGCGTCGTGAAACCCCGCCGGCTCCGAAGACGTCCGCATCATCCGCGACGCAAAAATCGCTGAAGACCGCCGCAGAAAAAAAGCCTGCGGCACGGCCGGAGAGTTCGCCGGTTGCCGCAAGCACCCGTGCTGCCGTGCGCACTGATACCTTCCCCTCCGCAAATGCGCCACGCACTACCGCCTCCTCTCCCGCGCACGGCGAAGTCCTCGACGAGGTTCTGCCCGAAGTCTCGGACAAGGCGCGCGCCACCATTCGGGGCACCGTCCGCGTCAGCGTCCGGGTTCACGTGGATGCCACGGGCGACGTCTCGGAAGCTGCGCTCGATTCTCCCGGCCCCAGTAAGTATTTCGCCGACCTCGCGGTGAAAGCCGCGCGCCGCTGGCAATTCGCTTCACCCGAGGTCAACGGCCACAGCGTCCCCAGCGACTGGCTTATCCGCTTCCATTTCTCGCCCTCAGGATCCAAAGCCTTTCCAACACAAACAACGCCGTAACTACAGAGACATCGGTTGCGTTGAGCAGAGCGAGGGCTAGTCACCAAGCTGCCCCCATCCCGGTTGTTTTTTCTGACCGACGCCCGGAGCTCCACAACAACCGCAGCGCCAGGGGCTCGATGTCCCCACCATCGCAGCCCACCCGGGCGCCTGTGCCCTTGAGCGATTCCTTAAGAATTGTAGCCGGGGCCGCCAGGCGACCCGCACTCTTTCCACAGCTTTTCCCAGTTCCAGAGCCCGTACGCCACCTGGTTCGGCAACGGGAATCCGAGCTGATGCGCGAGCATACACACCTGCCCGCGATGGTGGGCTTCGTGAGAAAGCATGTAGCACAGCATTTCCAGGCCAACCGGCCAAGGCCGAGCCCAGCCGTCTCTGCGAAACTTCTCGACG
>DATNLB010000255.1:0-5433 GCA_035603095.1 Candidatus Acidiferrales bacterium | reverse complement strand
GAACGACTCCACCACGAACTGCGCGAGGATGTCGCGCGGGCGCGCGCCGATGGCGCGCCGGATGCCGATCTCGCGCGTGCGCTCCAGCACCGAGGCCAGCATGATGTTCATGATGCCGATGCCGCCGACGAGGAGAGAGATGGAGGCGATGGCCACCATGACGGTATTGAAAAGCTGCTCGGTGCGCTTTTGCTGGGCGAGCAGCTCCGCGGGGACAATGACATTGAAGTCGCCGGCGTTGCGATGCGAGGAATTCAGGATGCCGCGGACGACTTCGGCGTCGGTGATGCTGGTATCGGGCGAGGCGAGATGCAGGTAGAGACCATCGATCTCATCCTTCAAGTAGCTTTGCGAGTCTTCGAGACGGTAGAGGACCGCATTCAATGGCTCGAAGACGAGGTTGTTCATGTCCTCGGTGCGGACGCCGGAAACCTCGGTCTGCGGGGCAAGCTGCGGCGCAACGATTCCGATTACATGGCACCACTGCTCGTTGAGTTTGATGTATTCACCGATCGCAGGAGCAGCGCCAAACAGACTGTCTTTTGCCGCAGCGCCGAGCACGCACACGGGCGCTGCCGCAGCGTTCTCCGAGGCCTCAAAGAAGCGGCCCTCCGTGACGCGCAGATGGCCGATTAGCAGGTAGCTTGGCTCGACGCCGTAAACGATAGGTAAGTCTTGTTGCGGTTTGGGAAGGAGCTTTCCCGGAACAAAGCGTTTGCGCGGCGTGCCATCCTGAATGTCGGGCATATTCTTTCGAATGACCTGGTAATCGCTGAGCGTAAGGCCCGGTGAATTCTTCCGGACTTTCTGCAGCTCCTGCCAATTGTGGGCTTCCTTGGCCTCGACGATGAGATTGCGCACGCCGAGCTGTTCGATGAAGGCCATGACCTTCTGTTGCGCCCCGGCTCCGATGGAGAGCATGGCGACAACAGCCGCGACGCCAAAAATCATCCCGAGCATGGTCAAGAGAGAGCGAAGCTTGTGGCTGGCGAGGTTTTCAAAACCGAAGATCAGATCGGGCAGCCATTGTTGCAGCGATCTGGGTTCCGCCATGGAGCTCGGTTTCATGGGTGTGTGCCCGGCTTTAATTGGAGCCCGGACCGAAACTGGGATTGGAAGCGTTGCTTCCCTTTTCTTTTCCCGCGGGATTTTTCTCGGGATTCACGAGTGCGACGATGGTTCCCGGAGAAACGCCGTCGAGGATCGCCCGGCCTTCGCTCAGCGCGCGCACTTTGACTTCCTGCATTTCGAAACCACGGTTGCGTTTGCAATACACTACTTTCTTGCCATCGTGATCGAAGACGGCTTCGCCGGGAATGGAAACCGCGCGAGAAAGATTGTCCCCCAGGATGCCAAGCCTGACGGCGAAGCCAGGGCGGAGGCGCGCATCGGTCTTGTCGAGCTGGATAGCCACGTCGAACTTGTGCTGGGTGTTATCGTCCCAAAATTCGTGGGTCGTCGAGCCGCCGACGGTTTGCAGTTTGCCGGAAAAAGATTCACCGGGAAGCGCATCGATTTTTACCTCAACGGATTGGCCGGCCTTAAGGTTGGTGCGGTCGGTTTCGCCTACTTGCGCAGCGACTTCCAGGTGAGAGATGTCGATGACTTCCGCAATGGAACTTCCCGGATTGGCCTGATCACCGACGTGATAGTCCGGGAGCGTCATCCCATACATGAAAAATCCACCCGTGGAATCCCTGTTGCCGTGGATGACCACGAGACCGTCGATAGGCGCGGTGATGTGCATGTTCTTGATGTTTTGTTCCGCCTGCTCCATGGAGAGTCGAGCCTTGTGACGTTTCTCTTCGCTAAGGGCAAGTGCGGCCTGATTTGAGGCGCTGTGGGATTGAATGTCCTGCTGAAGCTGGGTCAGGGCGCGCTTGGCTTCATCGGGAGCGAGCAGATTCTTTTGCGCGTCGATGGGGCTCACCAATTCGTTCTTGCTGACCTCGAGCTCCGCGCGACGCACCGCATATCTTGCTTTCAGGAGCGCGGTCTGGTCCTCCGCCGTCTGGACGTCGGCGTCCGCTTTGGCTTTGACGATTTCCTGCTCCGCTTGCAGCAGGTCGCTGCGATTTTGCCCCAGATTGTATTCCTGCTGGCTGGGATCAAATTCGAGTACAACATCCCCTGTGTGCACGTGAGCTCCGGCGCGTGCCAGGGTGATGATCTGCAGTGTTCCCCCGGCGATAGGGGGAGCGGTGATGGCTCTCGATTGGGAAGTTCGCAAGGCGCCTGTGGTGAAAACCTTAAGTTGCAGATCCACTTCTTTCACCGTGGTTGTCGGAATTTCCGAATCAGTCGCCAGGACGGTGGTCTGGTGGCAGGCAACGCAACTACCCCCCAGCGCTAGCGCAAGGAGAAAGGCAGCTTCTCTTAAGTGACTGTTGATCACAAGAAACTCCTACTTCGTGAGTGTTGGATCTTTGAGAGCAAGTTGCTCTCCCGGCTGCAATCCCTTTGCCACCAATACCTCGTCTCCGCTCCGGCGCGATACTTCGATCGGGGTTTCTTCGAACTTCGATCCATGCCGAACGTAAACAACTGCCCGGCCCCCCTTGCGGAAGAGCGCGGAAGAAGGAATCACAATCCCATCGGCAATGCGATCTATCGCCACGCGAACGACCGCACCCATTCCCGGGGCAAGGCGCTCGTCGCTGTTCGCCAAAGCTACATCAACGGAGAAATCCCTGGGAACAGGCCATCCGGCATTGAAATCCAGGCTCGCAGTGGGACTGATCGTGTCGATGTGCCCGCCGAAGCTGCCATCGGGAACAGCATCCACGCGTATCGTGGCGGACTGGCCTAATTTCAACTGACCTCTCTCCGCCTCTTCGATGCGGGCCGAGATTTTGAGTTTGGATGGATCTGGAAGTTCCGCGATGCCTGCGCCCGGCCAGGCGCGGTCCCCGGCCTTAAACGGAGTGGGGCCGCCTTGTGGCTGCCAGTGGTTTTGCAGCGCAACCACGCCGTCAAGCGGAGCGAACAAAGAAAGAGAAGCCAGGCTGCGCTCATCCAGCTGTACTTGGAAAGCCGCCTGGTCGTGCTTCTGTTGCTTGCTGACATTATCTGACGCCGCCGAAGAACGATCCGCTTTGAGCTTGGCTTCTGCCTCTTTGAGTTTTTGCTCGGCATCCGCGACTTTTAGCTTGGCTTGCTCGCCTTCGATTACCGAAAGAATCTCCTCTTTGCTGGCATCCATGCGCGTCTTTCGAACGTCATAGTCTGCCGTCATGACGTCGGTGAGATCCTTCTCTTCCTTCAATCGCGCTGCGGCGCGCGACTGCTGAATCTCCGCGTCTGCCGATTTGAGCGCAGATTGATCCTGCGCGAGCTTTTGCTTTACCGTGGTGTTGTCAAATTCAACCAGAACGTCTCCCTTCTTAACCTTCGCTCCGTTTGCCGCAAGCTTCATGATCTGCAGATCGCCCGCACCGTAGGGCGCGGTGATCACCACCGAGCGCAGCGCCTTGACCTCCCCTTTGACTTCCAGGTAATCGACAAATTCCTTGCGCTTTACGTCCGCGGTAGGGAATTTCACCGCGGGGCGAGCCAGTCGGAAGGCCCCAAAGGCAAGGCCACCAACGACCAGTGCTGCGATGCCCGTCAGGGCCCTTTTTCCGGGCTTCCATTTTTGACTTTGGCCATTCATTGCAAGCCTGTTCCTGCCGCGTCCTCGATGGCGGACCGCCGGATGATATCTCCCTCTTTCAGCCCGGAAACCACGACGGCTTCGAGGTCATTTCGGGGACCCATTTGCACGGTGCGCTTTTCAAAGCTGCCTGTAGTTTTCAGCCACACGAAGGAGTGATCGGCTTCCGTGCCAATACTCTGCCAAGGAACCACGAGAACATTGTTCTGGGTGCTGAGATCGAGATCGAGGGCAGCAGATAGGTCCGGCAAGAGTCTCGAGTCGGTTCCCTGAACGGAAAAGCGCGCGGCGAATGACCGGACGGCTTCCGTGAATTGCCCCGTGTGCCCAAGGGGCGAGAATTCTTCGAGAACCGCGGACAGAGTCATTCCTGGATAAGCATCCAAGTGCATCTGCGCGCGTTGGCCCGGATGTACTTTCAGAACATCCACCTGATTCAGCTCGACGCGAACCTCCATTTGGGAGGGATCTACCACCTGCAGAAAAGGCACGCCCGGCCGAACCTGATCGCCCTGCTGCACGGTTCCCATTCTGCCGCCGAGCCAGATCGTGTTGTAGACCACCACGCCTTCCATCGGAGAGTGCACGACCATTTTTGCGGCATTTCCCTGCGCGTAACGCATGGCTTCCAGCGCGCGGTCGCGCTGAATTTCCTGAATTCGAATGGTTGACGCGGAAGCGGCGCGCTTAAGTTCGTAGGTCTGTTTCAGTTGCTTGAGAGTGACCTGCGCTTCGTCGAGGGCTTCCTGGTTTTTTTCGGCGTCAATGCGGGAAACAATTTCATTCCTCTGAAGCTCGAGTTCCGCGCGTTTGAGTTCGTCTTCCGCCTGTTTCATCGCCGTGTCATCTTTGGCGCACGCGATGTCTTCCTCCGCCTGTTTCTGGGCGACCTGCCCGACAAGGTTTTCGTAGGTGCTTTTCTTATCCAAATAGTCCTTGGTCTGAGCCTGCGGATCGAATTCGACAAGGAAAGCATCTTTTTTCACATGGGTGCCTGCGGGGACCAGCTTGGTGATGACCATCGAGCCGACCTGCGCTCCTTCGAGCTTCGGGGCCAGGACCACGAAAGAACGCGAGGCCTGCGTTGTTCCATTCAGGCGGATCACCTGCTCGAAATTCTTCCTTTCCACTTTTACAGTGGACTCACCTCGGTTCGCTGCCCGCTGGCCCTGCCGGAAGTGCGCGAAGAGATAGGGGATCGCTACGAGAAGCAGAAAGGCGGCTCCTGCCAGCGTGATTCTGCCGGGCTTACCGCGCAATAAAGTGGCCTGATCCATATCGCCCCGACCATACTCCGAAGGAATCCAAAGACCAACACTTTATCTGGCGTGTTGGACTTCCGATCCGGCGATTAGGTTGCATCCCCTCGATTTCATTTACCGCTTATAATCGGACGGCCGAATTCTGCTAGGGGAAAGGCCTGGATTGGTCTCTGGTTGACCGGGCCGGGCTCGGTACCAACTCTAGCGTGAATCTTCGGCGGCGATGGGGTCGACCTATCTGCAACGCCTATAGGGAACTATCTTGCAATATGGTTAGAAAATAAAGCAAAAAAATGAGGCCAAAGCGTCATAGAAAAAAATGAAAAGAAATGGTGCAAAAGTGAGCCGCGATCGCAAAGTCTATCGTTCAGCGGCGTGGTTCGGCAGGCGCGATAAGGACGGTTTTATCCATCGCAGCTGGATGAAGAATCAAGGCCTGCCCGATGACGTGTTTGATGGACGGCCGGTGATCGGGATTTGCAATACCTGGTCGGAACTCACCCCCTGCAACGCTCACCT
>DATNLB010000204.1:0-4186 GCA_035603095.1 Candidatus Acidiferrales bacterium | reverse complement strand
GAGGGTTTCTCAGAAGTGTTGTCGCGCGAAGTGGCGCCGCTAGGCATCAAGGTCACCATCGTTGAGCCGGGTGGCTTCCGCACGGACTTCGCCGGCAGTTCCACCAAACTGAGCGAAGGAAATCCCGACTACGACTCAACTGTTGGAGGAACCGCCAGGTTTCAACGCGACTACAACGGTAAGCAGCCCGGTGATCCGAAAAAGGCGGCTCAAGCGATCGTGCGACTGACGCAGGAACAGAAACCTCCATTGCGGCTGTTGCTCGGCAGCGATGCGTACAACGGGGCGGAGAAAAACGACCTCGCACGCCTAGAAGAAGCAAGGTCCTGGAAAGAACTCAGTCTGTCCACTGATTTCGAGTCGAAGCCCCCACACCCGGAGCGACCAAAGTGAACCTACCTTCGCGGGAATCCGGCCCACGGGCGTGCCGCCTTTTCGCGCCGCGCAAATCGTAGGAGCACGCTTCGCATTTTTTGTTTCGCTGGCCCATGGGTCGATGGGGAATCCGGGGATAGACGGAACGTTTTCTCGTATCGTTTGAAAAGGCTAGTTTTGCTGATAGTGATTGGAGATTTTCAGAATGGGGGAAACATCCCGTCTGTCCCCCGTTTCTCTGGTCGGCGCAAGCTAGACCGCAGGGTTGATTGGGCGCTCTCGTCCCGGCGAAAACCGGGATTCGGATAGAAGAATCATGGTCGCAGTTTAGGTCGTATCGATGGTTGGCGGAACGATCCGCCGAAAGCTGATTCACCGTGAGAGTATCAGAGCTTCGGTCCTCAACCACTCTGGCAACCAAGCGGTGCTGCAAAGCATGGCGAGGGAAAAGTGTCTCTTGACAACGCCTTCGCTCTTATCGAAGGCCACCCAAAGGCGCCTTTCGGGATTAACGCGCGCCCACCCGCCGGGATAAACACAGGGTCCTCTTCATTGCTTCGTTTCACCGGCATCGAGAAAATTCCGAATCAATGCTACGGTTTCGGTCGGGCGCTCCTCCATCAGCCAATGCCCCGAACCGACGACCACGGCCTCCTGAACGTTCCTCGCCACGTGGCGCATGATCACGGCTTGCAATGCGCCGAAGGACTTCTCGCCGCCCACAGCGAGCACCAGCATCGGGAGCTTCGTCTGTTCGAAGATTTTGTTGTCCTTCGCATCTTGGGAAAAGGCGGTGAACTGCGCAAAGCCAGCCCTCATTCCTCCCGGCTGAGCATAGGTCGCCGCGAAAAAGTTTCGGGTGGCTTCGTCGGGCTTGCTGGGATCTCCTGTGAAGTCATCCCATATGCGGTCAAAATAGATTCGCTCACGGCCCGCGACCAACCTTTCCGCGGCAGGTCCATAGGCACTTCCGGGCGGAATAATTCCCGGAACAGTTGCTGCCGGAGATCCGTGAAAGTTAAAATGCAAATCCCAAACACCAGGATTGAGAAGTAGCTTCATCTTGGAACACATGTAATTACCGCACTCCGCTTCAGTCTCGTTCCACGGTTCGATTCCGGGAATGGGAGCATCCATGACGACTAAGCGTTTCACTTTGTCGGGATACATCGCGGCGTACGCATAAGCCACCATGTTCCCGATATCGTGGGCAACTACGAACGTGCGGTCATATCCCAGCCCCGTGACAACCGCCCGGATGTCCTTGGCCTGGGTTTTCTTGTCATACCCACCCTCTGGCTTCGACGAACGACCGATGCCCCGAAGGTCAGGAACGACCACACTGTGGTCTTTCATCAAATCCGCCGCTAGCGGCGCCCAGGAATCGCTATTCTCGGCATATCCGTGCAGCAGAACAACGACCGGCCCGCGCCCACCCGAACGCACGAAGATGTCCGCGCCTTCTGGGCTGTGAATCGTAGTTGCGCGGAAGCTAGATGGCAGTGAAGGGTGATTTTGGCCGATGCCCACTGACGCCGCGAGTAGCGTCATGCCAAGAAAGACAATACTTCGCATGAGGACACCTCCTGGCTTGAAGCGGATTATTTCATAGAACGCCAGACGTATCCAGGCTTCGCCGATTTTGCTTAGTCCGACGCGGCTTCGCCCGCATCCTCTTTGACCACGCTTCGAGGATTCTTGTCTTCTCGAAGCCCGACAAACTTCGAATGCCGCAACCTGTCGAAGTCAGCGTCAGACTACACACGTTCGTCGAGCGCAACCTGAGAAGTTTCGGATCACACATCCCTTTCATCCGCTCTCTGGTTGCGAGTTCGAAGCTCTGGCATGCAAAGAATACACCGATGAAAAGAGAGTCTGTTTCCTCGACAAGAAAGGCCTCCAGTGTGAGATTCCACTGGGTTGGACCGATCTAGCCGGCGGGTGGCCGCACCTTAATTCCGAAAAACGCTTTTTCGTGGCGGGTGCCGCACCCTACGGTTCTCAGGGTGCGGGTGTTGACTTTCTTTCAGCCTGGAGCGCCCGGCACCCAGCGGCGTGAACACAGCGGCGTAAAGCCGCCGCTACACACCGCATATCGTAATCATCGTTTTGTCGGTACTTTCGAGGCCGCCTGCTTGATGGATGGCTGGGTCGCGGAGACAATGCCGATCTCCACTCGGCGATTGGCCGCTCGCGCTTTGGCATTGCTATCGCGAACAAGCAGCTTGGATTTGCCAAAACCCTTTGTACTGATAAGGCTCGGATCGACTCCCGCCTTAACCAGCGCAGCCCGAACAGCGCGGGCGCGACTGGCGGAGAGTTCCAGGTTGTGCTCCTTTGTCCCGCTGTCATCCGTATATCCGTATACGTAAATGGAATATCCCTTGAGCGGCGTGAGGACACCTGCAACGCGGTTCAAGATGGCTCGATATTGAGGCGCAATGGCCGACTTGCCGGAGTCGAACCGAAGCGACTTCTCTCCGAGCGTCATCACCACTCCATCTGCGGTGCGGCGCGTTTCGGCTATTTGCCCGAGGGACTGTTTCAACTTCTGAAGCTCGTCGGCGTGCTGCGTGCGATTTTCTTCTGTTTTGTGCGCGGCCTGAGTGGGCGGTTGCGCGGCTGCCTCCGGCTCAAGGGGCGACTGCGCTTGCGCCGCCGATGTCGTTTCCGGCTGTTTCACCTGATCGGGCACTTGATCGGGGCGAATCGTAGCGGCTTGGGCAGCGGCGGCTTGGGAAGCTCTCTGATCGAGACTCTTGACGTGCTGCTCGGCGACCTGCACGCGCTGGTTGAGCTGTTCGGTCTGACGATTGAGGTGCACCACTTCCCGGTTCAATCGCCTGACCGACCTCACAAGCCATAGACCGAAAACGGAAGCAAGAACCAGGACAAGCCCTATCGCGGCCGCTCCAAGAACCAACGACGCCCCTGACCTGCTTTGCCTCTTGGGAAAACCGTCGTAAACGTGTTGTGCCACTGGGTTGGACGGCCCGTCGGCCAGCGCATTTTCGTGAATCCGCTCCTCGACTTCCGGTATGTTCGTCATGGATTCACTCCTTCCTAGTCAAACCTTGGGGCGGGTTAGATTCATTTTATAAGAGGGGCTCGATAGAGAATCGGGTGGCGAAGGGCAAATTGCTCAAGCATTATCTGTCCGCAAGTACAGGCGAGCTTAAGCCTACTTTGACGGCCCTTCGAGTGACTGGGGCAGAACGTTAGGGGGCATCTGGGGACTCGCAAGTTTGACGCAATTTCGCCCAGCAGCCTTAGCTTTATAGAGTGCCACATCCGCTTCTTGAAGAAGTTCTTCGACCGGCCGAAGTCCCCAATCGCTGCTCGTGAGAACACCTAAACTCATGGTGACAGGAATTGGGCCTTGTATTGTTTGCACAGGCACGCTGGCAATCGCACGACGAATCTGCTCAGCTCGCAGGAGCGACGCCGAAGTGTCACAGTTGTTCAGCACCACGAGGAACTCTTCCCCTCCATATCGCCCCACATAGTCGTACGAACGCACCGACGCTACCATACGGCGTGCAACCTCTCTCAGTACCTCATCCCCGGCAATATGTCCAAGGGTGTCGTTGACGTCCTTAAAGTGATCCACGTCTCCCAGCAATATCGTGGTGCATCCATTCTCACGATGCGTGCGGGATAGCTCGCGGGACAATAGATCCATGATGATCCCACGATTGAAAAGGCCAGTCAGTGGATCGTGTGTCGCCTTAAAGCGCATATCTTCCCGCGCCTCAACCAATCTGTCTTCCAACTGGAGAATGCGCAGCCCCGTTCGAAGCCGAGCCTTCAA
>DATNLB010000541.1:0-11915 GCA_035603095.1 Candidatus Acidiferrales bacterium | reverse complement strand
GAAGCTTACGCCGCCGCCGCTGCCTCCGCCCCAATTCGGGTGGTTGATGAAGTTGAACGCCTCAGCGCGGAACTGGAGCCCGCTTTTCTCGTTGAACGGGAACGCCTTGAATAGGCCGAGGTTCCAATTCTCGAATCCAGGCTGGTAGATTAGGTCGCGAACGCGCTGGGTGTTGAACGTTCCGGCAGCCGGCTTGGCAAAGACCGAGGTGTCGAACCACTGGCCATTGCGGCCGAAGGTCCCGATGATTTTCGGGGTGCCGTTGACAACGTAATACTGGCCGTTAGTGCCACACCCGAAGTTCGAGTCTAGGCCCACGCCCGCGTAGTCTTTAGCTTCGGTAACGCCGCAGGGGTTGCCTGTTTGAAACTGGGTGATGCCGCTGATTTGCCAGCCCCCTATCAGTTTCCCAGTCAACTTCGAGTGGTCCTTGAAAAACGGCAAGTCGTAGAGGTAATTAAACACAACGATGTGCCGAGCATCGAACTCGGAGGGTCCCCACAGCGAACTTACGTCGTAAGTATTGGGCACAACGTCGCGCTGGTTGGAGCCATTGTCCATACTCTTGGACAACGTGTAGGAGGCGCCGAACTGCAGCCCGTCCGAGTAGCGGCGGTTCCAAGAAATCTGGAGTGAATTGTATATTGAGTTGGCAACGTCATCTGTCTGCCGAATGGAGCCGAAGCCTTTATAGGGTCGCAACGCGTTAATGTTGACGCCGGGATTCGCAGCCACTACTGCCGTCGTCGGCTGGTTGATGTCGGCCTCTCGCTGCAGATGCAAGCCGCGGCGCGCTACATATCCCACACTCACGAGCGACTTCCAGAACATCTCGCGCTCGTAGGTGACATTCCAAGCCCACGATTCAGGAGGCTTAAAGGCTTTGCTTTGAGTTGTGACCACCCGCGTAATGTTGGCTCCGCCGCCAGCTCCGGGATTATCTGCCAAGCCGTTGGCGACACTAGCATTCGGTTGGAATGGCGGATTGCCTCCCAGGAAAATCGAGTCGCTCACACCCAGACGGGTTGTGTAGCGACCCGCGCCGGCGCGAAACACCGTCTTTTTGTTGAACTGGTAGGCAATGCCGAGACGAGGCTGAATTTCACCCCACTGAATGTCGGAGTAATGGTCGGAAACGCCGCGAAATAGGCGACTGAAATCGAACTGAGTCGGGTCGGCCTCGGGAACCCGGCCCTTGGCGGAAGAGGGGAACCCACTGCCAGGGATGACCATGCCGTTGTAAGTATCTGCTCCGGTGCCGATCACCAGGCCGGTCTTTGGATCAACAGTGCCTTGGATGAGACCGGTTGTCGGGCTGATCGTAACCGCCTTAGCCGGATCATAAAACCGCGGGTCGAAAACAATCATGTTTCCCCATAGGGCATGGTAGGGAACAATGACGGAATAACGGACGCCGAAGGTGAGAGTCAAATTCTGACTCGTCTTCCAGGAGTCCTGCGCGAACGCCTCCCACATGTTGGCGCGAAAGATGGTGTACGCACGATGGCCGATTTCCGAATAGCTGTCGAACAGCCCCAAAGCGGCGTTTGCGACCGCGACTCCCGTCCCGCCAGCCCGGCCGTCGGTGAACAGGAATTGGCCATTCTGGTTGTTGGTGCAAGTCGGGCAAGCCTGCACGTTTATCTCGTCATTGTCGTTTTCGCCAGAGCGTTCCCAAAGAGCACCGAATTTAAGCGTGTGGTTTTGTTTTATCCAGGTGAAACTGTCGGATACGTCATAGATGGGGCCAGCAGAGTGCGACGGATACGGCCCGCCGCTCAGCCCCGAGAAGTTGGACAAATTCACGGTTGGGATGCGGTTCGGAAGCAGCTTCCCAGTCGGAAATATGTAGGGGTAATTGAGGCTGCATGGCACCGTTGATTGAGCGCACGCCTTGGTTCGATCGAAGAAGTTCGCCGCGTCGACGGGTATCAACACGACGTCCTCGCTGGCGCTGATCAGGACCTCATTCACCATTCTGGGATTCAGCGTCCACGTATGGTTGAGTGAGCCGGTCTTATTGGGGCGATTGAAAAACTTCGGGGTGCGGTCGGTATTGCCGTCCAGAGGCTGGTACTCCAAATATGCGTAATTCATCGCGTGAAACCTGAGGCGCTGCTTCTCCGTGAGGTTTAAATCCACACCGACCGTATCCTTCCGCTGGTCGACGGTGTGCAACTTCGCGGCAAACCAGTTGCCGTTAACACCGATGAAACTGGTGAAGGTGGTGAAGGTGGGAATTGGCCACGCATTCAGGATGCCGACGCCGTTCGGGCTAAGTCGGTTAACCGGGATGACGTTGGGACAGCCAGCCGCGCTCGTGCAAGCGGGACTGTAGTTGGGATCAGCGGGATTCGCTGATGCAACGAATTGCGCGCCCGTGTTAGGATCTTTAACAATCTTGGTTGTTGAGTAGAAAGGATTCGGGTTGAGCAATTCGCTGAAATCCCCTTGCCGCATTTTGGGCGTCGGAACCGTTAGCAGCCCAGCCGATCCAACCGTTGAGCCTGATTCCAGGAAGTGATACTTGACCCATTCTTCGCCCCAGTAAAAGAAGACCTTTTTCTTATCCGTGTTGAATTTGCCGGGGATGTAGAACGGGCCGCCGAGGTTGTACCCAAACTGGTTGTATTTCATGGGCGCCACATAGGCTGTGAAAGGATTAGTGTTGCGCGTCCAGGTGTTGGCGTTGAACGCGTCATTCCTCAGGTACTCGTAAGCGGCGCCGTGGAAGTCCTGCGTACCGGTCTTGGTAACGATGCGGATTTGCGCGCCGGACGTGCGGCCGTACTCTGCGGGGTAATTCGAACCCAGTATTTGGACCTCTTGAGTGGAGTCGACATCCGCCGCGCCGAGACTGGTGCCGTTGGAGCGCGTGCGGGTAGCGGGAGCACCGTCGTAGGTGATCAGATTCTCCGGGTTGCGCGAGCCGTTAAAATTCGCTGGACCCTGACTGAAAGCGAAGGTCAGGTTCGCCAGCGTTCCGGAGCGAGCACCAGGCACGAGCGCGGCGAGGCCAATCGGGTTTCTCCCATTCAGCTCGAGCGAGTCAATCTGCTCCCGGGTGATCAGCTTTTGCACGGCCGCTGATTCCGTCTGCAGCTGGACCGCCGATGCCGAAACCTCCACCGTTTGACTGGCCGAGCCCACGGTCAGCGTCGCATCAATGACGAGGTCTGCGCTAGGGTCCAGCTTGTTATTTGTAGTTTCGTATTTCTGGAAGCCAGGGACCTCTGCCACCATGGTGTAGAGGCCAGGCGGCACATTCGTAACAACGTAATAGCCGGAATCGTTCGTGGTGGTCTGGCGTTCGACGCCGGTGTTGTTTCGAACCGTGACCTTGGCGTTCGCGATCGTGGCACCCGACGGGTCTTTGACAAAACCTGAAATCCTGCCCAGGTCCGACTGCGCGAACAGCATTCCCGAAGTCGCCAGGCTCATGAAAAGCACAAAAACGGTCCTACGGCATGCGTTCTTCATGCTCCCCTCCGTATCTCCGAAATCAACAAGCGAGGTTGCTGCTTTGGACTGCCACCTGCCCGGTAAGATGCTCTTAGAAAACTTACTTGTCAACCAGGGTTTTCACGCGCGGACCGAGAGTGGGTTGCATCTCAGCAATCCAAGGCACGGGCGCCAAAACCTTTGTTTCCCAAATCGTGAGAACCGACCTGGGGAGGCCAATAATATGTGGGAGGTGAAGTTTCTATCAGATGAACTAAGTATTTCGGCGTAATGTATTTTTACCTGCAGCGGCAGGTTGACAATTCCCCGGACGGAGGGTTCCTGTCAATTCCCGCCTAATTTTCTGATGTCCTCCCTAGCGCTATCCGCGATGCTTTCCATTCTTGACAATGGCGGGGAGTGGGCCTACGCTCGCGCGATTCGCGGAGAAGTGCGAAGGACATGGCAGCGGAGGGATCCCATGGAAAAGAAAAAACGAAGCGGGGGCAAGGTTGGGGCGCGTTCGAATCGAGATTGGTCCGCTTTCGAATGGATCGTGTTGAGCGTGTGGCTATTTACGCCAGCGGTGATGGCCGCGCAAACCTACGAAGTGACGGTGGAGCGCAACGTGGCCGCGAAGATGCGTGACGGCGTGACGCTGCGCGCGGATGTTTACCGGCCGAAGGCAGATGGAAAATACCCCGTCCTGCTGGTGCGCACACCATACGACAAAACCGGGACGCTCCACTTTGGGTTGAAGGCGGCGGCACGGGGCTACGTGGTGATCGCGCAGGATGTGCGCGGGCGGTTCGAATCGGAGGGGGAGTGGTATACGTTCAGGTATGAGTCGCAGGACGGGTACGACACGGTGGAGTGGGCGGCGGCGCTTCCTTATTCCAATGGGAAGGTGGGGATGTTTGGCGGATCGTACGTGGGGGCAACGCAATATCTAGCGGCGCTCGCGAAGCCGCCGCACCTGGCGGGGATTTGCCCAGACGTGACGGCGTCGAATTATCACGACGGCTGGACGTACCAGGGCGGGGCGTTCGAGCAGTGGTTCAACGAATCATGGACGACCGGACTGGCGGAAAACACGATGCGGCGGCGCGCGGAAAAAAAAGCCGATGCGCTGGCCGGAACCAAGGTGCTGCCGCTGATTTCATACCCGGTGCTGGAGCCGCCTTCCGCGGAGGGGGTAGCCCCGTATTTCACGGACTGGCTGGCGCATCCGAATTTCGATGAATACTGGAAGCAGTTGTCGATTGAGGACCACTATGCGCAGATCCAGGTGCCGGTCTACGGCATGGGCGCGTGGTACGACATTTTTCTGGGTGGCACACTGAAAAATTACGTGCGGCTGAAAACGGAAGCGGGCACGGAAGTGGCGCGCAAGGGGCAGCGGCTGGTGGTCTCGGTGGGAGGGCACGCCGGAGGATCGAGCACCGGAAAAGTGGGCGCCGTGGAGTTTGGCAGTAAATTGCCGGCCGATGGGGACGAAGCGATGCTGCGGTGGTACGACTGGCTGCTGAAGGGAGAAGCGAACGGCGTCGAGAAAGAAAAGCCGGTGAAGATTTTCGTGATGGGAAAAAATGAGTGGCGCGAGGAAGACGACTGGCCGCTGGCGCGCGCGAAAAATACGAAATATTACCTGCATTCGTCGGGAGCGGCGAACGGAATCGCCCCAAGCGGCTCCCCGACAGTATCAGGGCAGGCGGGGCAAGCAGGAAACGGAACGTTAAGCACAGTGGCTCCCGCGGAGGAGAAGCCCGACCAGTACGTTTACGATCCGAGCGACGCGGCGCCCACGATTGGCGGGCCGCTGTGCTGCGGGGCGCTGCCGACGGGGATTGGACCGCAAGATCAGCGGCCGGCGGAGGCGCGCGGCGACGTGCTGGTGTACACGACGCCGGTGTTTGCGAAGGACACCGAAGTGACTGGGCCCGTTTCGCTGGATTTGTACGCGAGCAGCTCGGCGGTGGATACGGACTTCACGGGGATGCTGGTGGACGTTTGGCCGAATGGTTTTGCGCAGAACCTGACGAGCGGAATCCTGCGGCTGCGTTACCGGAACTCGCAGGAGAAGCCGGAGCTGGCGAATCCGGGAGAGACCTATCACATCACCGTCGACCTGTGGGCGACGAGCAATGTGTTTCTCGCGGGGCATAAGTTGCGGCTGGAAGTTTCCAGCAGCAACTTTCCGCGGTTCGACCGCAACCTGAACACCGGGGAAGAGCAGGCGCGCGCGACGCGGATGTTCAAAGCGACGAATGTGATTTATCACGATAAGGCGCATCCTTCAGCGGTGGTAGTGCCGATCGTGCCGTAATGCGAATTGGCAGGTGGCCGTGACCAGTGAGGGATGATGGTAGGCGCGCACAGCCAGGAGCGGCTATGCCACGAGGAGCAAGGGGTGTCATAAAATCATGCCGTGATTTCCGATCGAGGTGGTTCTTCAATGTTCAACCGTAACGCCGATCGTGAGACGCCAACGGAGTGAAAGCGGACGGCACATTCACGTCGTACGCGGGCCAAACTTGGCGCACTTTGCTCGACACAGTTTCTCGCGGCTCTGATCAGAAAATTGACCGAAAGGACCTAGCTTGCTTCGCGGGGATTCTTGCATCCTTTGCCGCCGGGCTCGCCGCCTCCTGGCAGTGTTGGGGCAATCCGTTGGTGGACAGCGGACGCGAACTGAACGTGCCTCTGCGGCTCATTCACGGCGAAATGCTCTATTCGGATGTGAACTACTTTTACGGCCCTTTCTCTCCTTACCTCAATGCATTGCTTTATCGCGCCCTTCATCCGTCGCTGTGGGTCCTTTGGGGCCGCGGCATGGTCTCGACCGTCCTTATCCTGGCTCTGAGCTATTGGATTGCCCGGCAGATTGCGGGCCGCTTTCCCGCGACGCTGGCGTGCTTGGCCATCACCTGGGTGTGCGCGCTGAAGTCTCAGGGAAATTACATGATGGCCTACGCCTTCGGCGGAGTCGATGGCTGCACCTTCGTTTTGGCGACTACGGTCTTGTTGGTCGTTTTCTTGCGGAAGAAGAGCCCTGCAGCGCTTTTTGGCGCAGGAATCTTGGCGGGGCTCGCGATTCTTTCAAAAACGGAATTGGGGGGCGTGGCCGTCGGAACCGGCGTGGCGGCAGCGGCACTGGGGGGGTATCCCCTCCTCCGGAGCCTATTCTTGTGGCTTGCGGTGTTTCTGGCTCCTGCTTTGGGCTTGCCAGCGCTGGTTTTCTCGTGGTTCGCCGCGCGTGTGGGTTGGCGGACGCTCACGGTTGATAGCCATCTTTTCTTTGGGCATGTGCCTCGGCAATGGATGTACTACAACGGGGTGCGGTTTGGCTTTGCTCATCCGTGGCACTCGCTGGGCTTGATGATTGCTTCGATGATTCGCCTGATGGCTTTCGGCGGGCTATTGGTTTGCGTCAGCCTCCTGCTCGAATTGCGGCGGACGCGTTTTCCTCAAGAGGATGGAGGTACTGCGCGAAAACTATGGCGGGCCGTGGCGGGACTTCTGATTTCTCTGGCAGGAATCGCGGTGTCAGGGATCGGTCTTTCGGACCTTGGGCCGTTCATGGCAATGCCGTTTCTCTTGCTCGCTCTCGTGGCTGCTGGCATCGGCGCCTTTGTGCGCGCTGAACGCTGTGGAATGCCGGCGGCACGGATACAGGCTGGCATAATGGTCATAATCGCAGCGTCTGCGCTCGGCAGCCTGGCAAGAATTATTCTTCGCGTTTCCACTGGCGGAACACTCAGCTCTTTCCTCTTGCCGGGCTCAGTGGTTTTGTTTGTGTACATTTGGCTGGTGATCTTCCCGGTCCTCTTGCCCGATCCCGGCACGCGCCGCCGGGCCACACAACTGGTATCGGTAGCCCTCGCGGCGAGCGTGCTAATAACCGCCGTCACGCTCTCCGTACGTTATCGGCGGAAATTCCCTTATCCGCTGGTGACCGCCAGAGGAACCTGGCGGACTCCGCCCGATGTTGGCATCGCCTTCACGCAGGCACTGCAATTCATCGAGAAAAGGACTGCGCCAGGGGATGCCGTGGCGATCCTGCCGGAGGGAACTGCACTGCTATTTTTATCGGAACGGCGCAATCCGCTGCGGGAAGAAATGGTTACCCCAGGTTTTCTGGATATTCCAGGCGAGGAGCGCGCCATCGAGAGTCTTCGGCGATCGCAAGCACCTCTCATTTTTATCGCCAATCGTCCCACGCCGGAATTTGCGGAAATCTCGCTGGGGAAGGACTACAACCAGCTTCTCATGTCCTGGATCGAGCAGAATTATGAGGTCTGCGGCGTGTTTGGGCCTCGGCCCGACGCTACCCTTCAGATCGGCGCTCCGGTTTTCTTTCTACGCGCATATTGTCTCGCTTCGAAAACCCGCAAGCCGGTGACCGGCGAGTGGTGACTGGCAGGGGAACACAGCCAAGATTGTATTCAGTCTCATGAAATGCTTTGCACCCTGATACGGGACATCCTTCAC
This sequence comes from Candidatus Acidiferrales bacterium, assembly GCA_035603095.1. GTDB lineage: Bacteria > Acidobacteriota > Terriglobia > Acidiferrales > UBA7541 > Acidiferrum. The sequence goes on along the minus strand of DATNLB010000541.1, from coordinate 3,983 downwards.
ACTCGCCCGATCGGAGATTGACAGCAGAGGGGCGGCGGCCCTATGGTTTCGCGTAGAGATAAGGCTGAAATCGAACAATCCGGGGCAGAAGTAAGCGCAAGCGAAGAAGCGGTGGAAGTGAGGGGGTGACGCTGCGCGCTCGTTCGAAATTTTTCCAACCAGGCAGGCGCCGAGGGCCGAATGTTCTGAGGAGGCGGACAGAACGTTGAAGGTTACACGTTATAGGACGAGGGGGGATTTTGGAAGTCGGTACGTACATGTTAGAGGACGGGGGGAGCGTTGGAACGTCTGAACGTCTAAGAAAAAGGGGCGGTCCCGCAAGAAAGACTGAGAGCCGCAGGCGAGATTGAGTGCGAAAGGAGAATTCCAATGAGGAGTCATGTGAGGAGACATGGGGCCACACTGGTAGCTGTTTTTATTTTCGCGGGGGCGGCACTGATTGCGTCTTGCGCGAAGCCTTACCACGAGGAAACCGAGCGCTACGTGTTCGTGGCGACGAATATCAACTTGCCGTACTGGAAAGAAGCGGAAGCGGGGTTCCTGGACGCGGCCAGAACGCTGGGGGTGAAGGGGGAACTGACCGGTCCGACGACGTACGATCCGCACGGGGAGGTAGGATTTTTCCGCAAGATCGTGGACCAGAACCCCGCCGGAATTTGCCTCTCTGCGGCGCGGCCCGAGATTTTCCAGGCGGACATCGACAAGGCGGTGCTGGCGGGCATCCCGGTGATCTGCGTGGACGCGGATGTGCCGGATTCGAAGCGCCTGGTGTACATCGGAACGGATAACGTCAAGGCCGGCCGAGAGAGCCTGAAGCGGATGGCGGCGCTCATTCCGGGTAAAGGGAACATCGTGGTCATTTCGATTCCGGGACAGCACAACGTCGACGACCGAGTGGCCGGCGTGGCGGACGCGCTGAAGAATTTTCCATCGCTGAAGCTGACCAAAATCCTGGATGACAAGGGCGACGCGGGGAGCGCGTACGACCAAGTCTCCGAGCTGATCCAGAAGAAAGAAAAAGTGGACGGAATTATTTGCCTGGAGGCGACCGGGGGCTCGGGCGCCGCGGGAGCGTTGCACCGCTTCGGCATGGAGGGCAAGCTGCCGATCGTGGCGTTCGACAACGATCCGGGGACGCTGGATTGGATCGAGCGCGGCGCTATTACCGCCACGATCACGCAAAAGCCCTACGTGATGAGTTACTACGGGCTGAAGTTCCTGGACGACCTGCACCACAACGCGGTACACCAATTCAAAGACTGGCGCACCGCGCTGGCGACGCCGATGCCGACGTTTGTGGATACCGGCACTGTCGTGGTGGACAAGACCAACCTAAAGGTCTATCGCGAGGCGCTGACCGAACACCCCGCGCCGATGTAGAAATGGCAATTACGTTGCGGACCCGACCGAAAAGAGGCATCGCCTTGACATGGGTGTTGAGTCGGCCTACACTACGTAGTTTTTAGATGGTCCCGAAAAGCACGTAGAGGGGGACCATTATGGGCATGAGCATGAACAAGGGTTCGGACAAGGTCAAGGCAGGCATGGACAAGAAAAGGCTGGAGTATTACAAGAAGAAGTTGCTGACGCGGCGGGAAGAATTGACGAAGACCATCGCGCGGACACAGGAAGAGGGCCGCACGGCGGACGAAGATCCTACGGTGGACCTGGCGGACAAGGCGGCGAACTCCTATACGAAGGAGTTTCTGTTTGGGATGACCAATACGGACCGCAGAGTGCTGAACATGATCGACGCGGCGCTGAAGCGTATCCAGACGGACGAATACGGCGTGTGCGCGAACTGCCAGGAAGAGCTGCAGCAGAAGAGGCTGGAGGCGGTGCCGTGGGCCAAGCATTGTATCGCTTGCCAGGAAAAGATGGAGCAGGGATTGCTGCAATGATCGGCAAGGAACGGTTGAAAGCACAAGTCTGAAGACCCGCCACTACTGGACCATTCCAGAAAGCTCGATTACTGCGACGTACATTCCCTCTTTAATTAAAATGCGAAAAAGAGTAGAGTTCCGGCTGCGTGGCGGACGGAAGCTCATCCAGCGGCATGACGGGAGCGCAACGTGGAGGTGTGCGCGGCTGGCCCCGGACTGGGCGGGGCTGGCTGGCGGAGATCAGCGACGCGGTCGTCAGCATGTTTTTCCCCTCGGGTTGCCGAATCTGTGAGCGACTGCTAACGAGCGCGAGCCGCGTACCCATTTGCGAGGAGTGCCTCTCGTCGTTCGAACGGGTGCCCAATATCGTATGTGATATTTGCGGGCTGCCCCTGCCTGGATGGACGCCGAAAGAGGGAGAGGCGCTGCTCTGCCCGGCTTGCCGGAACAGAACCTATGCCTTTGACAGGGCGCGAGCCTTTGCGGTGTATCAGGACGCGGTGGTGCGGGCGATCCTGCTGTTGAAATTCGAGCAGATCGAGCTGCTGGGGAGATGGTTTGCGGAGCGGCTGGCCGAAGTGGTGAAAGCAGAGGGTGATCGGCTGGCGGCGGACGTGGTGGTCCCAGTACCGCTGCATCGCGCGCGCGAACGGGAGCGGGGATACAACCAAGCGGCGTTGCTCTCCAAGCCCCTGGCAAAAAGGCTCCGATTGCCCCACAAAGCGGTGCTGCTGATGCGCACGCGGGCACGACCGGACGAGCAAGTGCTGAGTTTGGAGGAAAGATGGGAGTCAGTGCGTGGCGCTTTTGCCACACGTCCAGGCAGCCAGGTTGACAATGTGCGCGTCTTACTGGTAGATGATGTATTGACAACTGGAGCGACGCTGGATGCCTGTGCAAGAGCGCTGCGCGACGCGGGAGCCAAGTCCGTTATTGGACTGACCGCAGCACGAGCTGTGAGAAACCCCCTGCCAAGCACCAGAGAGTGGTAAGATAACCCGAGGAAGGCGCGATGGGCGCAAACCGGCACATGTCGGTGGATTCCCGGGGGCGCTACACCCCCGAAGTGGCGGGCGAGGTTCTGCCCGGTTCTGAAGGTCCCGCAGGCAGTAGATCCCACAACTTGAATTCGACGCGCCGGGCATCGCTGATGCAGGAGCCGGTGCTGGTGCTGAACGCGACGTACGAGCCGATCAACGTGACGGCGGTGCGGCGCGCGATGGTCTTGATGCTGAAGGGCGTGGCGCAGGCAGAAGAGATGCACAACACGGAAGTGCACTCGGCGGCGCATGCGCATAGGGTGCCGTCCGTGATCCGACTGCTGGCGTATCGGCATATTCCGCAGCAGAGCCGGGCTCTTTCGCGGAAGAATATACTGCTGCGGGACCGCAACACCTGCCAATTCTGCGTGCGGGTATTCCCGAGCTCGGAATTGACGCTGGACCACGTGGTGCCGCGGTCGCGCGGCGGACGGTCCACCTGGGAAAACCTGGTGGCCTGCTGCTACCGGTGCAATAACAGCAAGGGTGATCGGACGCCGGAGGAGGCCGGGCTGAAGCTCGCACGAAGACCCCGGCCCTTTACCCTGCACACCTCCAGACAGCTCATGCGGCTGATCGGACACCGGGACGAACGTTGGCGTAAGTATTTGTTTTACTGATATTTACGCTGCTAAATCGATTTTTTTAAAAAAGTTAGATTAAAAGGAAACCTTTTTGGCTGGCGGCCATCTAAACTGGTAATACCACTTCGAGGACACACCCCGGGAGGCGGTTAGGGCAATGCCCTAACCGCTTCTCTCCTTTTCAGGCCAATTTTCCACAGACAACGGTTCGGAGCTACTGGCGCATGACTACGTGCAGTCCCCGGCGCCAGCCTTCAGCAAGGCCCACGCGCGCGACCTCAAGTTCCGGCGAGAGATATTTCAGAAGATCATCCGTTGCCGGATGGAATCGCAGGGCGGGCGCGACGAGATAGACGAGCGGCGGGGCCTGCTGCAAAGCGACCCCTTGAAAATAACCATAGCGAGCGATCGGTAATTGCCAGGACGCGGCGCGTGAGGTTAAACTGATCCGACCAGAGATGCAGCAATGGCTTCTC
>DATNLB010000490.1:0-7788 GCA_035603095.1 Candidatus Acidiferrales bacterium | reverse complement strand
CAACACGCTCGCAGTGATGAGCGCGACGGTAACGGGAAATGAAGCTAGCGAGAGTGTGTCAGTAGGCGGGGGCAGCGAGGCGCGAGTGGATTGCGCGAGTTGCTGGATGCAGGCGGGGCAATTGAGGGATGAGGACGAATCGCCGTAGTCGCCTTCGAATTCCTTGCCGCAGGTGGCACAGCGCTGGACGGGCATGAGAGGGAAATGGTAACAGGTTTCTTGGGAGAGGAAAAAGGCGGGGGAGGGAAGCTAAGAGTTGAGAGTCAAAAGTTAAATTCAAGAAAAAGACTTAACGCAGAGGACACAGAGAACGCAGAGTTCGCGGAGAAATCGTAAAGAGAGAATGACGGGCGGTTGAATGGCTGCGGTCGTAGTGGAGAAGAGAGAAGAGAAGAACGCGGGGTGTGGTTAGTGGATTTGTTTGGTTTTGCGGGACATGTAGTCCATGAGGAGGTATTGGCCGAGGGTGTAAGGGGTGGTGAAATAGGCTTTGCCGCGGCACATCTCGGTGATTTTCTGGACGAAATGGACGAGGGAATAATCGCTGGCGAGCATGAAGGTGTTGATCATGATGCCGGCGCGCTTGCACTTGTTAACTTCTTCGAGGGTTTGGCCGACGACGAAGGGATCGAGGCCAAAGGCATTTTTGTAGATGCGGCCGTCCTCGAGAGTGAGGGCGGAGGGCTTGCCGTCAGTGATCATGACGATTTGGCGCATGTCTTTTTTCTGGCGGAGGAGGATGCGCTGGGCGAGGCGAAGGCCTTCGCGGGTGTTGGTGTAATACGGGCCGACCTGGACGCGGGCTAGTTCGCTGAGGGGAACTTCTTCGGCGGAGTCGTGGAAGAGGACGAGGCTAAGCGTATCGCCGGGATATTGCGTGCGAATGAGATGCGAGAGGGCCATGGCGACACGCTTGGCGGGGGTGAAGCGATCTTCGCCGTAGAGAATCATGCTGTGGCTGCAATCGAGAAGGACCACGGTGGCGCAGGAGCTTTGGTATTCGCACTGGTGAACCATGAGGTCGGAGTAGTTCATTTCGATGGGAACCTTGGCGCCTTCGCGGCGGACGGCGTTGAAGAGCGTTTCGCTGATGTCCATGTTGAGGGTGTCGCCGAATTCGTAGTGGCGTGAGGCGCCGCCGGATTCAACGCCGGTGGAGAGGTCGCGGGTGTCGTGGCGGCCGAAGCTGCTGCGGCCAAGAGAGCCGAGCAGATCCTGCAGGGTTTTGAAACCGAGAAAATCGATGGTCTTGTCGGTGATTTCGAAGCGGGCTTCGGTCTGGCGGTCTTGCGGCTGGCCGAGTTGGCCGCGGGCGGAAGTTTGCGGCGGCGGCGTGACTTGCGGAGGCTGTTGGGGATTGATGAAGCCTTCGTTGGCGAGGCGTTCGGTGAGTTTGTCGAGGAGATCGTTGACGGCCTGGCTGTTCAAGGCACTCGGATCGCGAAGCATTTTGCGGAGTTCTTCGCTCATGGCGTCTTCGGGAAGCAAGTCGCCTTCTTGGAGGGCGCGAAGGATGGCTTCGCGCAGGGCTTCCATGGAGCGATCGGGATCCATCTGAGAAACGCCGTAGTATTGCGATTCGAAGCCGCTTTGGAGAAAGAAATCGCCGAGGCGCTTGATGAGTTCTTCGAGGTCGATGGCGTCTGCGGGCTCGCCGACGTATTTGCCGTAGCGGATGAATTTCATGGGCGGGGCCTTTGGAAGTTGAAAGTCGAAAGTTGAAAGTTGAAAGGGACGTGAATGGTGACTCGTAACTGGTAACCGGTGGGGAAATACAGATCGTGCCAAGCAGGGGCGCAGCGGTGCTGCGCCCCTACAAAGAATGCTCCGAGATGGGCAATGGTTGTCATCAGTTGAATTGGCGGCGCGGGGGGCGGCCGGGAGTTTCGCGCTCGCGCTGATCGGGTTGTTTGGGCTTTTCGGCGTAATAGCCGCGCTCTTCGCTGCGGCCGATGCGGCGATGGGCCCACAAGCCTTCGAGAATCATTTCGGCGGCGGCCGCGGCGGTGCCGGCGTCCCGGCGATCGGGAACGCCGAGTTTGCCGATGTGTTCCATCAGGCCCTGAATTTTTGAGAGCTGCTGATGGCGCTCGCTGGTGGTTGCCAGGTCCGGAAGCTTTAGTTCGCCGCCCAGTTCGAACCATTGGATTACGGGCTGGAAATTGACATCGGTGAAATGCTTGCTGAAGACGCGGCCGACGGCGGTGCGAATGAGTTCGCGAGCAATGGTGTCTGCGCCTTTGAGCTCACCTTCGTATTCGAGCTCCATCTTGCCGGTGATGGCGGGAAGGGCGGCGTAAACGTCGGCGACGCGGGCGACGACGGATTTTTCGCCATTGCGAGCGGCGCGTTGCTCGGCGCTGCTGACAAGGCTTTCGAGCGTAGTGATGGGCAGACGCTGGCTGACGCCGGAGCGGCGATCCACGCGCTTGTCTTCACGAGCTTGAAAGGCAATTTCTTCCACGACCTGGCGTAAGTAGTGCGGGACGTCGATCTTTTTGCCGGAATCGCGGCCCACCCAGGCTTCTTGCGCCGTGATGGTCATTCCTTCTTCGAGGCTGGTGGGATAATGAGTTCGTATCTCGGCGCCGATGCGGTCTTTCAGCGGGGTGATGATTTTTCCGCGCGCGGTGTAATCCTCGGGATTGGCGGTGAAAACGAGGAGAACATCGAGCGGGAGGCGCAGAGGATAGCCCTTAATCTGAATGTCGCCTTCCTGCATGATGTTGAAGAGGCCGACCTGAATTTTTCCGGCGAGGTCGGGGAGCTCGTTGATGGCAAAGATGCCGCGATTGGAGCGCGGGAGAAGGCCGTAGTGGATGGTGAGTTCGTCGGAGAGGTCGCGTCCGCCGCGAGCGGCGCGGATGGGATCGACGTCGCCGATGATGTCGGCCATGGTGACGTCGGGTGTGGCGAGTTTTTCGACGAAGCGATTCTCGCGGGGCATCCAGGAGATGGGAGTGCTGTCGCCGTCGGCGGTGATTTTTTCGCGGCATGCGCGGCAGATGGGTTTCAAAGGATCGTCGTTGATTTCGCAGCCAGCGACGACCGGCATCTCCTGATCCAACAGGTTGGTCAAGCCGCGCAAGATGCGGCTCTTGGCTTGGCCGCGCAGGCCGAGAAGAATGAAATTGTGGCGAGAGAGCAGGGCGTTGACGATTTGCGGAACGACCGTGTCTTCGTAGCCGTGGACGCCGGGGAAGAGCGCGTCGCCTTTTTCGATGGCGCGGAGCAGATTGCGCCGGATTTCATCCTTGACGGAGCGGGATGCGCCGCGGGGATCAAAATCAGGAATGCGCTTTAGCTCGCCCAGGGTGCGCGGCTTGGAATGTGCTGAAGAATGCATCGATGTGCTTGAAGTCATTTCGGTCCCGTTCCGCGGTCCCCGCCTGCGCCGGGACCGCACCACAGCAAACTAATTCAGGCCGTGTCCATTACCACCGGCGCGCTGGCGCATGGCCCCTGACCTCTGTAGATGCGGGGCCCACTCGCGGAGGTACGCTACCAGGCGCTCCTGGCGGTCCGCTTCCGACCGGAGCTCGAGAATTTGCTGCTTCCACAATAAATCCATCGGGAGCGTGGCGGCAACGAGGTAAGAGAGATCGTCGGGCGAGGCGCCTTGGAGATTCTTCGGATAATCGTCGAAGATCAGGGTGTGGCAGACTTCGAAGAGTTCGACGAGTTCGCGCTGGACGCGCGGATTGGCGGGAGTTTCCCGGTCCTCCAGATAATCAACCTGGCCTTCCAGAAGCGGGTCTTCGGTGACCAGTTCCACCACGCGGAAGGGAGCGCGGCCGGCAGTGAGAATGTCCATGCGGCCATCTTCGTAGCGTTTTACGACGTCGAGAATTTCCGCAGTGCAGCCGACTCGCGCGACACCTTTCGGAAGAGAAAGAAGCATGCCGAATTCCGACTTTTCTTTCAGGCAGTTTTTCACCATTTCGCGGTAGCGCGGCTCGAAAATATGCAGGGGAAGGTCCGCGCCGGGAAGAAGGACGACGTTCAAAGGAAACAGAGGAATACGTTCAGGCCGCATGGGTCCCAGGAAATATGATACCAGAGGAAATGACCTGTGGTGGGTAACTGGTGTCAGGTTGAGTCCCGCGGATCACGGGTTGCTGCGAATCCTTGGGTCAGTCTTAGTCATGAACCGGGAGGAAACTTAGGCTAGCTCGTTGAGGAGGGCTTCCATTTCGGAGCTGGCGTGTTGGTCGCCTTTCTTAGCGGCGGCGGCGATGCCGTTTGAGAGGATTTGCTTGGCTTCGTTGGAGCGGGATTCGCGGGCGAGGAGTTGGCCGTACATCAGATAGGCGGGGATGTAATCCGGATTGCCCTTTAGGAGCGCGCGAAAATGATGATCGGCGGCGCTGGGGTCGCCGCTGTTCATACACTCCATAGCGAGCCCGTAAAGAGAGAAAGCGTCATCGGGCTTCTTGGCAACGAACTCTTCGAGCATCTGGCGGCGGGTTTTCTTTTGGTCGGTCATCGGTCGTCTCGTATTATACGGGGGCGAGAGACGGGGACAAAGAAGGTTGACAGTCTGCCGTTGGAGGGCAACGGAAGACAAGGATTAACACAGAGAGACGCAGAGGGCACAGAGTTCGCGGAGAAGAGGAACGACGCGAGAGGGAGTGGGAACTGGAATGAAGCGGAAAAAAAGAAGTGGGCGGGGGCTTGAGACGAAGCTGCCCGGGAAGCCAGTCAGCGCATCGCGTTCGGAGATGACGGAAATCGTTTTGCCGGCGATGACTAATCCTCTGGGGAAACTTCTCGGCGGACAGGTGATGCACCTTGTTGACATGGCTGCAGCGCTGGCGGCGCACCGGCACTCGAACAGCTATGTGGTGACGGCGTCGGTGGATTACATTGATTTTCGGAACCCGGTGAATCTGGGCGAGATTGTGAATTTGAAGTCGCAAGTCAACCGCGTTTTTCATACTTCGATGGAGGTGGGGGTGGAGGTTTATTCGGAGAATGCGATGACCGGAGAGCGCAAGCACACGACGACGGCGTATGTGACGTTTGTAGCGGTTGACGAACATACCAAAATGCCCAAGCCCGTGCCGCCACTGATCCTGAGAACGGCGGGGGAGCGGCGGCGATACCGGGAAGCAGCGGAGCGGCGGAAGACACGCTTGGCGCTGAGGTACGGCACGGATTCGAGGAGAGGGAAATAGAGACTTTGGGAGAATGCGCACAATGAGTTCGGCGATGGAGTGGAAAAGGAGAAACTGAGCCCACATCGGTGTTGGTTGCCGAGCACGGGCGCAGCATGCTGGGCCCCTACGGGTGGCCAAAGATCTATTGGGGGTGGCGCTCGCGAACTTCTTCGGCAACGGCCAAGGCCTGGTCGACACATGAGCCGATGGCGGGTCCTCGCAGATAATTACCGGTCAACCAGAGGCCCGGGAAACGCGAGCAAGCCTTTGCGACTGCCGCCAAGCGGTCGGTGTGACCGAGATTGTACTGCGGCAGGGCGCGCGGCCAGATTGTGACATTTGAAAAGACGGGCTCGCCGGTAATGCAGAGCAGAGGCGAGATTTCATAGTGGACGAGGCTGGCGAGTTCTTGAGGCTCCAAAGTCGCGGCGGCTGGATCGGTTGCGCCTCCCACAAAACTCGTTAGAAGCGCATTGCCTGCCGGCGCCCGGCCTGGGAAAAGCGACGAGTTCCAGACTGAGCCGAGGACGCGGAGGCCGGCGGAGCGAGGCACCAGGAAGCCGAAGCCATTGAGAGAGTGCCGGACATTTTTTTTGCGATAACCCAGAGAGACTACGGCGACGGGGGCGTAATCGATGGAAGTCAGCAGCGATTCGAATGACCAATCGAGACGGGAGAGAAGCCTCCCCGTGACGTCAGTGGGCGTAGCTAGGATTAAAGATCTAGTGGTAACAGATTCGTCTCCGCGATGGCTTTCCAGGCGGACATCGAACAAACCGTCCTTTTGACAAGAGATTCCTGTAACGCTTGTTTGGGTCAGCAGCGCCGTGCCGAGTTTATTCGCCAGCGCGCGCACAAGCGTGTCGCTGCCCTCGCGAAAGGATTGCAGGGCGGGGCGCTCCCCAGGACCATTCTTGGATTTTGCGAGGCGAAGCATGCCGCGAAGGATACTGCCCGCAGTCTTTTCAGCTTCGTAGAGTTGTGGGAACGCGCTTCGAAGACTGAGCCGCTCAGGATCTCCCGCATAAATCCCGGAAACGAAAGGGCCTACCAGGCGATCGAGCAGCTGTGGTGAAAATTTTCTGCGGACGAAAGCGGCAACGGATTCGTCACCCTCGGGAGGAACGGTTTTTCCGAGGATGTCGCGCATGAGGGCCCATTTGGTCGAGCCATTAGTGAGAGAGCTCATAAAAAACGCAGGAGGGCTGAGGGGCACGGGCCGGAGTTCGCCGTCGATCAGTACATATCGCGGCGCACGTGGAGGGGCTTGAACAACTTGGTCGGAAATGCCGAGGTCCTCGCACAGGTGACGGAGTTGGATGGTGCCGCTAAAGCTTTGGGGGCCGCGTTCCAGCAGGAAACCGTCGCGCCCTTCGGAGCCGATGACACCGCCGGGAAGGGGACAGGCCTCGACCAGTTGTGCGTCGATCCCAGCTTTGCGCAGAGCGTAGGCACAGACGAGGCCGGAGATGCCGCCGCCGACCACCAGTGCTGGGACATGACGGGTCACGGAGATGTGAGCATCCTCGTGGGATCAGAGAGTTTTCGAAAAGAGCGGCTTGGCGATGAGCTGCTGTTTTTCGAGATACGGGTCGAAAACCATGGCCAGATTGCGGATGAAGATGCGGCCGAGCCAGGTGGCGCGAATTTCGCCACGGTCCAGGAGTACGAGGCCGTCCTCGCGGGACGGTTCCAGGCGGCGAAGCTCTTCCGCGAAATGCTGGTCAAAATCAATGCCGAATTCGCGCGAAATCTCGTCCTTGATCACGATGGTATGACACAGCAGGCGGCTGATGACGGTGCGGCGCAGACGGTCCTCGTTCGAAAGCTGATAGCCGCGCATGGTGGCGAGGCCGCGCTCGGCGACGGCCTTCTCCCAGGAAGGAATATCCCGGTAATTCTGCGCGTAAGCGTCTTGAATGCCGCTGATGGCGGTAATACCCATGCCGTAGAGGTCGGCGCCCGCTTTGGTGGTGTAGCCCTGAAAATTGCGGTGCAGCGTGCGGTTTTGTTGCGAAACGGCAAGCTCGTCGCCAGGCTTTGCGAAGTGGTCCATGCCGATATAGAGATAGCCGGCGTCGAGAAACTTGAGCAGGCCCACGCGGAAGATCTCAAATTTTTCCATGCCTTCAGGGAGATGCGCGGCGAAGGAGCCTTGCTGCTTCTTCAACCACGGCACGTGTGCGTAGCTGAAGAGGGCAATGCGATCTGGAGCGAGTCCAAGAATCTGATCCACGGTGTGGGCAAAAGTGTGTGCCGTTTGGTAGGGAAGGCCGTAAATCAAATCGACGTTGATGCTATCGAAGCCGAGTTCGCGCGCGGCGAAGAGCAGGTCGCGCGTCATTTCGTAAGGCTGAATGCGGTGCACCGCCTCTTGCACATCGGCATGGAAGTCCTGAATGCCCATGCTAAGACGGTTGAAGCCTAGCTTGCGCAGAATTTCGAGATGCTCGCGGGAGGTCACGCGTGGGTCGACTTCGATGCCAATTTCACTGTCGAGGTCGAAATGGAAATGCTCTTTCGTGAATGCGAACAGGTCCTCAATCTGTTCAGGTGTCAGGTACGTGGGTGTGCCGCCGCCCCAATGGAATTGCACTACGGGGCGATTCTTCGAGACGCTACGGCTGAT
>DATNLB010000144.1:0-3401 GCA_035603095.1 Candidatus Acidiferrales bacterium | reverse complement strand
CACCGCTTTTCCCCAGCAAATGCTCGTCGATTATGTCCGCGTCTACACCAAGCAATAGTCCTGTGACTCGCCTCCTCGGAGATGAGGACTTTCTGTTTGTTTTTTTTATGCGTACCCTGCGTCTCTGCGTTTAAACTCCTTGTGGCAGCTTTTTGAGAAAGAAAGGAGGCACAGATGCCCCCAACATCCGATTCCGCCCGCCAGCTTCTTCGCCACGCGGTCGCCACGGTCGCGTACCGCGGCGGCAAAACCCTGCGCGGCGCCCCGGATCACTTCGCCAGCTTCCACATCGGAGACAAGACGCGCACGCCCGCGCAAATCCTCGCGCACATGGGAGATTTGTTTGACTGGGCGTTCTCCATCGCGCAAGGCCAGCAGACTTGGCACGACTCCACCCCTTTGCCATGGGACGCCGAAGTCGACCGTTTCTTTGCCGCCGCAAAAAAGTTTGACGACCTTCTGGCCTCAGACGAACCGCTTCACGGATCGGCGGAAGGCTTCCTTCAGGCCCCGGTCGCTGACGCCCTCACTCACATCGGCCAGATTGCCATGCTCCGCCGCCTTGCCGGCTCCCCCATCAAAGGCGAAAACTACTACAAGGCCGACATTGCGGCCGGCCACGTGGGCCTCGAGCAATCCGCTCCACGCCGCGAATTCGAGTGATTCCCTCTCTCTTAATTCTTAATCTAGGTTTGCCCGCAATGTTAAAATGATTTATCAACTGATTGATACCATGATATAAGTAACGGCATTATGGTTATCTCCGACCGCTTGCGCGCCATCCGGGAGCAGAAAGATCTTTCGCAAGGTGATATCGAGCAGCGCACCGGCCTGAAGCGTTGTTACGTTTCCCGTGTCGAGAACGGCCACACCGTCCCGAGCATCGAGACGCTCGAAAAGTTGGCGCGGGCTCTCGAAGTCCCGATGTACCAATTGTTTTACGAGGGAGAAGAGCCGCCCGAGGTCCCGTCCCTTCCCAAAGGTATCCCCGCCGGCGACGCCGAATGGGGCAGCTCTGGTGAATCGGCGAAATTCTTCAAAAGGCTGCACCAGCTTCTCAGCCGCCTCTCCACGGACGACCGGAAATTAATCATGCACATGACTTTCCAATTGGTCCGCAAGAACCGCCCCTGATTCTTCCTTTCCATCGCGGCGGTGGTTTCTCCATATGGTCAATTAGTGGATAATTCGAATGATTCCGGAAGGTGTTGAAAGAAAGCGGTTTGTCGATCTGAGCGGCAAAAACTGGACGCTGAAAAACCGTGAGCATACGCCCACAGTCCCATGGAAAGCCCACCCTCCCCGACCCCTTGGGGTAAACGCCAACCTGTGATTGGGCGTCCGAATTCGTGTTAACGTCTTGTTTCCGGGTACCCGCCCCCGCTAACCACGGCCGCTTGTGGAACCGTTGATCAACGGGCGGACCGAAGCAGCAATTCCATAATAAGGCTGAAGGAGGCGGAGCATGAGAGCGATTCTAATCTCCGTAGCAATCTTACTTATGTCGGGCCCAATGTTGGCCCAACAAAGGAGACAGCCTACGATTGTGCAAAGGACCTTTGTTCCTGACGAGCCGCTGCCGTGCATCGCATTTAACCGGATGGCGGAACGACTGGATGCGGTTTACAAAACGCAAGAAATCAGCAAGAGCGACTATGACGAGGGCATGAAAAAGTACAAGGATGGCAAAGAGGTCGAGGGCGTGGATTATTTCATGAGCGGGAAGGACAAATACCAAAGGATTTTTCTACAGTGGGACAAGCGCGCTGAATTCATCCGTTGGTACGCTGTGGAGGGGGGACGAGGGCAGATGAGCACGGCCGATTCCCAGTGCAGCATCGAATTAGGGGAGAAAGAGGAAAGATATTCGGGAATTTATACACTTCGCCGGTTACAAGACGCCATGACTGTTTCGCAGGCGGAGGGGCTGTTGGCGGATGTTGCTTTGGAAGGGCAGAATGTGATGATAAAAGCTTTGTTGGAAGGTGAATCAGCGCGCAGCGCAGTCGTAGAGCGCTACAACAAGCTGGTCGAAAACGTGAACTCATACAATAAAGCAGTGAACGATCTCGTTGTTACCGTAAATACCGCCATGAATGAACCGAAGGGCTCTAAGATAGCGCCAACGTTGAGTTTCAATTTTGTTCGTCTACAACCTATCACCTGCACGCGAAGCCCATTCCCGTTTACCAATTCGACGGCTTACATGGCTAACGTGCGCATAATGGCCAACGCGACCCCAACGATGCAGTGCGAATAGACGTTGATGTGGAGTGGCACCTGGGGCACCCAACGCCCCGCCCGTTGTATCCGATCAGTAACCGTCAGAAGCATCTAAATCACATCCCTGAAACATTCCCGTAATCTGCTTCGCTTGAAACTTGATGCATGCGAGACACGGCTGTCCTGGTGCACGACTGTAGAGATCCACTTGCCGCCACCAACCTCTTCCGGGTGGGGATGGCAACGACGCTGGATGATGTCGTCGAATGCCAGCGGCTGCGCTATCTGGTTTTTAATTGCGAGCTTGGAGAGGGGCTCGACATTTCCGACCGCACAGGGCTCGACCGCGACCGCTTCGATTTTATCTGCGACCACTTGATGGTGCGTGATGCTGCCACCGGGAAGCTGGCTGGGACATACCGTATGCAGAGCGGGTACCGCGCCAGAGGAAACCTCGGTTACTACGGCGAGGAACTTTTTGATTTCGGCCCGTTCGAAGAAATGCGCGGCGAGGTTCTGGAGCTGGGAAGAGCCTGTGTGCATCTGGAGTACCGCAACACGAATGTCCTGCACATGCTATGGAAGGGAATTGCAAGATATGCGTTGAGTTGCAGGGCGCGCTATTTGATCGGATGCAGCTCCCTTTCGTCGCAGAATGAGGACGAGGGGATGGCCCTCTACGCGATGTTGAAGGAAAAATATCTTGTGGCGCCCTTACTTAGAACCAATCCGGTCGAGTCGCACAAGTGCAGGTCCAGCAGCGCCCCCGCGGCGCTTCCGGGGCCGCCGCGTCTATTCCGCGCCTATCTGGATATCTCCGCGCGCATCTGCGGACCTCCCGCAATAGACCGGGAATTCAAGACTATCGATTTCCTGACGTTGGTGGACTTACAAGCGCTGCCCGATCGCGTGCGAATGCGGTTTTTTTGAATGCCTGCCTGTTTCCAAAGCACCGTGCTGCAATATCTGCTCGTGGCAGTTCATCCAGGCACCTAAATGGGCCGAGTGACTCCGGGTCCATTACCAGAACTCCCGCGCGTTGAGGCGACAATTGGGGCACCCGTGCAAGAGTGGCACCTGGCGCACCTGCCGTTCTCCTGCCGCTAGGCGTGCGCAACTCGTAGAAGAAAATCGAAAGCCCCAGGTGCTGAAACCTGGCACCTGGGGCACCCTCTATG
>DATNLB010000332.1:0-9869 GCA_035603095.1 Candidatus Acidiferrales bacterium | reverse complement strand
CCACATGTGGCCGATAATCGTTTCCGACGTAGGGCGAATGACCAGAGGTTCCGCAAGCTCTTCTCCGCCGCCGATGGTGACAACCGCAAGCTCTGGCGAAAATCCCTCGACGTGGTGCTTCTCCTTATCGATGAAGCTGCGTGGAATCAGCATCGGAAACGCCACGTTTTGATGGCCGGTGGCCTTGAATCGGCGGTCCAGCGCCTGCTGGATGTTTTCCCACAGCGCCCAGCCGTAGGGCCGCACGATCATGCAGCCGCGCACCGGCGCGTAGTCCGCGAGCTGCGCCTTCAACACCAGTTGGTTGTACCACTCGGAAAAATCCTGTGCGCGGGTAGGAAGCTTTTCTTCGGCCATGCGGCGGTTCGTCCGTTCCTCTCAGATGCAATAACTCAAGCTGAGTAAACTCAAAAGCGTAGCGGACGCATGCATGCGTGTCAACGAATGCATCGTACTGCATGCAATGGCAGAAAGGGTCTCCTCTCGGCCTTGCAGGCCTTGCCGCGCGGCATTACAATGCCACTCGTTCTGCACGAACACCTTCTCGTTCGCATCCGGCTAACGAACTTCTCTGAGGGAGAAGCCACACCATGAAACGTATCACTTTCATTTTCCTATTGATTCTCTTTGCCGCACCCTTCGCTTCGGCGCAAGACTGGGCCAAAGCAACCTTGGAAAAGTCTCCGCGCCACCGCGAGTGGGTCACCGTCAAGCACGATGGCCGCTCGGTCGAAACATTTGTCGTCTATCCCGAGTCGAAGGGCAAGACTCCCGTCGTGCTGATCATTCACGAAATCTTCGGTATGACGGACTGGGTGCAGGATCTGGCGGACCAGGTTGCCGCGGCGGGTTACATTGCCGTTGCTCCCGATCTTCTTTCCGGCATGGGTCCGAACGGTGGCCGCAGCAGCGATTTTGCGGAGGGCAAGACGATGGAAGCCGTAAGCCACTTGAATCCCGACCAGGTGACGGCGGATTTGAATGCCGCTGCGGACTATGCACTGAAGCTCCCCGCTTCGAATGGCAAGATCTTTGTTGGTGGATTTTGCTGGGGTGGCAGTCAAACTTTTCGGTTTGCCACTAATCGCGCCGATCTGGCGGCTGCTTTTGTTTTCTACGGCGGGCCGCCGGACAAAGACGCGATGGTGCGCATCAAAGCCCCTGTCTACGGCTTCTATGGCGGGAACGATGCCCGCATCGGCGCGACCATCCCGGATGCCATCACTCAAATGAAGGCGGCCGGCAAAACCTACGACCCGGTAACCTACGACGGCGCGGGACACGGCTTCATGCGTGCCGGCGAAGCCCCCGATGCAAAAGAGCCCGACAAGAAGGCGCGCGCGGACGCCTGGCTCCGCTGGAAGAGTTTGCTCGGAAAATAGTCAGGCCTGTTTCTGTTCAAGCTCCGCCCAGCGCGCGTAGAGCGCGTCAACGGACTTCTGTGCTTCGTCCAATTGCGTGCACGCATTTTGGAGACTCACTCGATCGCTGGTGATTGCAGGATCTTCGAGTGCGGCGCGCTTGGTATGCAACATCTGCTCGGCTTCATGGATGCGGCCCTCGATGGCGGCGAATTCCCGGGCTTCGGTATAGGAGAGTTTCTTTTTGGCAGCGGCCCGCGGAGCTTCGTCGCCGGTAGAGCGAGGGTGCCGGTTTCCATCCGCTGACCTGGCGGCAGCCGTTGCCAACTGCGAGCGCTGCCACGTTTCCCACTGCGAGTAATCGGCAAAACGCTCCGCGCTTCCACGGCCATCGAGTCCAAGAACCACGGTTGAGACGCGGTCCAGCATGAATCGATCGTGCGTGACCAGCACCAGCGCCCCGCTGTATTCCAGCAGGCTCTCTTCCAGAATTTCCAGCGTGGGGATATCCAGATCGTTGGTCGGTTCGTCCAACAGCAGGACGTCCGCGGGCTGAAGCATCAATTGTGCGATCAACACGCGGGCCCGCTCGCCGCCGGAAAGCCTGCCGACCCGCTGATTCAAATTTTCAGCCGAAAAAAGAAATCGTTCGGCCCATGCAGCAACGTGAATCACGCGCTCCTGATAAATCACCGCGTCGCTATCCGGCGCGAGCGCCCGGCGCAAAGTACTGTCGGGATCGAGTTCGCGGTTCTGGTCGAAGTATACGATCCGCAGTCCGTCGGCGCGCCGAATCTTGCCGGATTCTGGCTTAATGTCTCCGCGCAGCAACCGGAGCAAGGTCGTCTTGCCGCTGCCGTTCGGACCCACCAGTCCCACTCGCATCCCCGACGTGACGCTGAAATGAATGTCTTTGAAGAGCGTGCGGCTGCCGATGTCGTACGAAACGCCTTCAAGCGTGATGAGCTGCTTGGTCTTCCGGTTCGTCGCAGAGAAATCAATTTCCGCGCTGGCCGTGCGGCTGCGGGCGTTCATCTCCGCGAGTTCGCCAATCATCCCGTGTGCTTTATCGATGCGCGCCTTGGCCTTCGTAGCTCGCGCCTTCGGTCCGCGGCGCAGCCATTCGAGCTCGGTGTGAACGCGGTTCTCCAGCGACTCCTGCCGCTTTTTTTGCGCGTGCAGGTACAGTTCCTCGGCCTCCAGGAATGCGCTGTAATTTCCCTTCACGCGGAGCGCTCCATCCTCGTAAGCGCGATTGAGTTCCACCATCTCGTTCGCGACGTTTTCCAGGAAATAACGGTCGTGGCTGACCACCACGCACGCGAACGCCGCGCTCTGCAAAACGGATTCGAGCCACTGAATCCCTGCAAGGTCCAGATGGTTGGTGGGCTCGTCCAGGAGAAGAATATCCGGCGCCTGGACCAGGGCCTCGGCAATGGCAAGGCGCTTGCGCCAGCCGCCGGAGAGCGTCGCGGCGTGGGTATCAAGATCCGTAAAACCCGCGCGGCCCAGCGTTTCGGCAAAACGTGAGGCGCGCCCTGCCTCAGGAACGGCGGTTCGTTCGAGAGCGGTCTCGATGACGGAGCGAATCGTCACGCCCTGAGCAAACTCCGAAATCTGCGCGACGTAGCTCAGCCGCGTGCCCTTGCGAATCGCCACATCCCCGTTGTCCGGCCTGACGCGGCCGATGAGCATCTCCAGCAGCGTCGACTTGCCGGAACCATTCGGACCAATAACGCCGATGCGATCCCCTTCGGAGACCGTAAACGAAATGTTCCGGAAGAGCGGGGTGGCGCCGTACCTCTTCGCCAATCCTTGCGCGCTGATGATCGGAGGCAATTTTCTCGGTCTTCTCCTATACATAGTTTAACCTTGAGAGTCATGGCGACGGAAACTCTGCAGACGGCTGCTTCCGAATCGAGTGAGACTCGTTCTTGATGCGCAAATTCGACGCCTTGGTTCTTGGCGGCGGGGCTGCGGGACTACTCTGCGCCATCGAGGCCGGCAAACGCGGGCGGCGCGTCGCCGTGCTCGAGCATGCCGATCGAGTCGGGAAGAAGATTCTCATCTCCGGCGGGGGACGCTGTAATTTCACCAACATTCACTGCCAGCCGGACAATTTCATTTCCGCGAATGAACACTTCGCGAAATCCGCGCTGGCGCGGTACACGCCCGCGGATTTCATCGCGCTGGTGGGGAAGCATCGCATTCCTTACCATGAAAAAACGCTCGGGCAACTCTTCTGCGACCGTTCCGCACAGGACATCGTCGACTTACTGGAATCGGAGTGCCGGGCGGCGGGAGTGCAGATTTTTCTGCCGAGGCGTATCCGGGAAGTGCAGCGCACCACGGACTTCGTGGTACGCACCGAATCCGGTGAATTTCAATCCCCGGCACTCGTCGTTGCGACGGGCGGACTTTCGATCCCCAAAATGGGCGCAACGCCGTTCGGCTACAAACTGGCGCGCCAATTCGGATTGAAAATCGTGGAGACCAAGCCCGCCCTTGTGCCCTTCGTCCTGGCCGGCAAAGATTGCACCCGGTACTGCGACTTGGCGGGCGTCTCAGCGGAAGTTGTCGCCAAGGCCGATCATCATGCCTTCCGCGAGAAAATGTTGATCACCCACCGCGGCTTGAGCGGACCCGCAATACTGCAGATCTCTTCCTATTGGGAGAAGGGCCAGTCCATCCACATCGATCTGGCTCCTGATCGCGAGATCACCTCAGCGATTCGCGCCGCGAAGGTGCGCAATATGGCAGCGGCGCAAACGGCTTTTCAGGGAATTCTGCCGAAGCGATTGGCTGAACGTTGGCTGGAAAACCATGCTCCCACCGCCTGGAACAATGATGCTCTGGCGAAACTGGAGAAGCAGGCACACGAATGGGTGATCACGCCTGCGGACACTGAGGGTTACGAAAAGGCAGAAGTGACGGCAGGCGGCGTCGATACCGATGAATTGTCGAGCAAGACGATGGAGTGTCTAAAGGTCAAAGGATTGTTTTTCATCGGCGAGGTCGTGGACGTCACCGGTCATCTGGGTGGATTCAATTTTCAGTGGGCGTGGGCGTCCGGTGCCGCCGCGGGACGCGCGTTATGAAAACAACAAAGAATCTTGAAGCTCGGTTTCTTAAGAAGCCTGCTGCTCCGCGTACGCCACGTATTCTTCGTAGGGCCCCTTGAAGTCCTCGATTTTGCCGCCCTGGAAATGCCAGATGCGCGTCGCGACTTCGTCGATCACGTCGTGGTCGTGCGTGACCAACAGCACCGTCCCGTCGTACCGTTGCAACGCAATGTTCAACGCGTTGATGGACTCGAGGTCGAGGTGGTTGGTGGGTTCGTCAAGCACCAGGAAATTCGGTTTCTGCAACATCAGCCGGCAAAAAATCAGCCGCGCGGACTCGCCGCCGGAAAGCGCCCGCGTCGGCTTCAGCGCGTCTTCGCCGCTGAATAACATCTGCCCCATTAATCCGCGCAACTCTTGTTGTGAGGCAGAAGGGTCGAACTGCCACAGCCAGTCGATTGCAGTCATGCCTTTCGTGATGGACTCGCCGTGATCCTGCGCGAAGTAGCCCACGGCCACTTCATGCCCCCATCTCACCTCGCCGCCATCGATCGGAAACTGCAAGTCCTTGTCCTCGATAAATCCCGGCGCGTTGCGAACCAGCGACTTCAGCAACGTAGTCTTACCGGCGCCGTTGCGGCCCATCAGCGCGATTTTTTCGCCCCTCACCACGCTCGCCGAAAAGCGCGGAATCACCTTCAAGTCTTCATAGGACTTCTCGACGCTGCGAATCTCCAGCGGGTGCCGACCTGAATTCCGCTTCATATCGAATTTAATGTACGGCCGCTGGATGTTGCTTCTTGCCAGTTCCGCAGTTTGCAAGCGCTCGACTTCTTTCTTGCGTGAAGTCGCCTGCGCAGAACGCGTGCCCGCGGAAAACCGCGCGATAAACTCCTGCAACTGCGCGATTTTTTTCTCGCGATTGGCGTTGTCCGCTTCGATGCGCCCGCGAATCTGCGTCTTGGCCACCACCATCTCGTCGTACCCGCCGACGTACATGATGATCGTCTCGTAATCGATGTCCGCGGTGTGCGTGCACACGCTGTTCAAAAAGTGCCTGTCGTGTGAGATGACGATCAGCACGCCTTCGTAGTCGCCAAGATATCTTTGCAGCCAGTGCACCGAATCGAGGTCCAGGTTGTTCGTCGGCTCGTCCAGCAGCAGCGCCGTCGGGTTTCCAAAGAGCGCTTGCGCCAGCAGCACGCGCACTTTCTGCCCGCCTTGCAATTCACCCATCTTGCGTTCGTGCAGTGAAGCTTCCACGCCCAGGCCGTCGAGCAACACCGCGGCATCCGCTTCGGCCGTGTAGCCGCCTTCTTCACCGACGATGCCTTCGAGCTCCCCAAGCCGCATTCCATCCGCATCCGTCAATGCATCGTGGGGTTTGGCATAGAGCACGTCGCGTTCTTCGAGCGCCTTCCACAGCGAGGCATTCCCCATAATGACCGTGTCGATGACGCGGTATTCGTCAAATGCAAACTGGTCCTGCCGCAAAACGCCCATCTTCTTCGGCCGGGTGATCGATCCGCTGGTCGAATCGATCTCCCCAGTCAAAATCTTCATAAACGTGGATTTGCCCGCGCCATTCGGCCCGGTGACGGCGTAGCGGCGACCGGACATAAACGTGCACGTCACGTTCTCGAAGAGGACGCGCGGGCCGAAGCGCATGGTGATGTTATTGACCGAGAGCATAACCCTCTAAGTATAGCGTGAATTTGGCGTTCTCGCTCGACGCTGCGTACAACTTTCTTTGTATGGAACATCCTGAGGAAAAACGCTGCGCAACGCTTACGGGAAGGCGAACGTAAAGAGCGCCGACCCCGCAGCGACAGCGACATATTGTTTTCCGTCGATTGCAAAAGACATCGGCGAAGAATACACCGACGCGCCGCACTGGAAGTGCCAAAGCGCCTTGCCGGAAGCGGCTTCGAGCGCGATGAAGTTTCCTTCCGCGTCTCCGGTGAAGACGAGTCCCCCCGCGGTGGAGAGCACCCCGGACCACGTCGGCGACGGATGCTTCCATTCCCATTTCATTTTTCCGGTGCTCGGATCGATGGCGCGCAGCGCGCCGGTGAACGGCTCGGCATCGTCGTTCGGAAAATACGCGCTGCCATAGTAGGCGTGTCCCGCTTCGTACGCCTGCGCCGCCGTGCTGAAGACGTCGCACTGCTCGCGCGCCGTAACGTAGAACAATTGCGTTTGCGGATCGTAGGTTGGCGACATCCAGTTCGTCGCGCCGGCCGCGCCCGGGCACACGCGATTTCCTTCCAGCGTCGGCGAGGCGTCCTTTCGCGCAATGGGAACGCCGCTCGCGTCCTTCGAGTCGCTCCAAGTCACTTTTGCGAAGGGGTTCGCGAACACGAGCTTTCCATTGCTGCGATCGATCAAATAAAAAAAACCGTTGCGATTCGCTTGCAGGATCAGGTGCCGGTCACCCTGGTCAACCATGACGGGCACCTGCGTGGCGTCGTAGTCGTGCTCATCGTGCTTCGAAAATTGAAAATACCATTTGAGCTTTCCCGTCTCTGGTTCCAATGCCAACAGAGAATTGCTGTAGAGATTGTCGCCCGCGCGCCCTTCGCCACGATTCGAAGGCGAAGGATTGCCCGTGGTCCAAAAAGTAGTGCTGGTCGCGGGATCGTAAGTCCCCGTGATCCACGCGGGCGCCCCACCAATTTTCCAGGAATCACCTTCCCAAGTTTCATGTCCCGGTTCGCCCGGACCTGGAACGGTGTAGAAGCGCCATTTGCGCTCGCCGGTCCCGGCGTCGTACGCGTCAATGAAGCCGCGAATCCCATATTCCCCGCCCGACACCCCGATAATCACGAGGTTCTTGATCGCCAGCGGCGCAAGAGTGATGCTATAGCCTCCGCGATAATCCACGGGAGCGACATCCCAGACCACGTTGCCGGTCTTGGAATCGAGCGCGACGACGTGCGCATCGAGCGTGCCAAGAAAAACTTTGTCGCCCAAAATGGCCAGCCCGCGATTCGCGCGTCCGCAGCAAGGGCGAATATCCGCCGGCAGAGCGCGTTGATATTGCCAGATCGGCCGCCCGGAGCGTGCGTCGAGCGCAAAGGCGCGGTTGTCCTGGCCGGTGCCATAAAGAATTCCATCCACAACCAGCGGTGTGGTTTCGAATTTCCCGCCCGCCATCGTCTGGTAAGCCCATTGGGGAACGAGCTTCGCCGCATTCGAAGTGTTGATCTGGTCCAGCGCGCTGAACCGCCGCCCTGCGTAGTCGCCGGAGTACATCAGCCAGTTCTGCGGCTCTTTCGCCGAATCCAGCAGCCGCTGCGGCGTCACCTGCGCGTTAAGCAAAGGCGCAGCACCACCTACCAGGACCAAGAAGACCAGCGCTGAGACTAGTAGATGTGCCATTCCGAGCGAAGCGAGGAATCTGCTTTTGACTGTCCAGGGCGTCGATTCGTGTTTCATTGGCCACCCACCGCAAGCAGGTACGCAATCAAATCCTGCAGATCTTTCTCGCTCAACATTTTCTGATCGTAAGCCGGCATCAGCGATTCGCGGCTCTTCTCCAAGGATCGCAGCTTGTCTTTTTCGAACAAATGCAGCTGTTCGCGCGTGTCCATCATTTGCAGCGTGAAATGGTCTTCATTCAGCACCACGCCCATGAACTTCGTTCCGTCTGCGGTGACCGCCGTGACCGTCTCGTATTCCTGCGAAAACTCTTTCATTGCCTCGGAAATCCCTTGCGCCAGCCGCCGGCTAGGACTGCGCACAGATTCGACAAGATATTCCGTCGAGCGCGCCGACCCCGTGGTGCTGAGGTCCGGTCCGAGCCGCCCGCCTTTCCCCTGAATCATGTGGCACGTGGAGCACGCTGCGCTGCCATAAAAAAGTTCTTTTCCGTGCGCCGCATTTCCCGCAAGTTGCGCAGGAGCCTTCACCTGCACGCTGCGAATGTAGCTAATCACCTGCCAAATCTCTTCTTCCGTCATTCCCACACCCTGCTGCGTCGCCCCATTCGGCGGCATGGCCGTCCCGGGGACACCTTCGTTAATCGTTCGAAACAGGTCGGCGTCGGAATTGCCATGACGCTTCTGCGCGCGGCTGAGATCAGGCCCCCGGCCGCCGCCCCGCGCGCCCAACCCGTGGCAGAACGCGCAATTCGCCCGGAACTGCGATTCACCCAGCTTCGCAGCCTGCGCATCGCCGGCAAAAGGATTCTTGTCCTGTGCCAGCAGAGTCCCTGCCGCTGTGGCACACGCAACCAGCGCGGCACAGCCAAGGAGAAGAGCTAAGAACCACCCTCGCGGCCAAGATTTACTCTGCTGTAAATTCATTCTAGGTATGGGCATTGTTTCGCTGTGCCCCCTTGGATTGGTAATGTTGGACTGAACAGCGATTGCGTTTGATTCGAATGAGGCTGGATTCGCGGCCAATATACCATTCGTTGCGACCAAGCGGGTGAACTTCACACTATTTCACATAAGCAGCGATGATCCCTGACTGGACCATCCTGCACCGCGTCGGTCTGGCCGTCTGTGCGGTCGGGGGTACCTCTGACACTCTAGACCGGGCTCATGCCTGCCATTTTCCGCCCGGCTTCAACCCACTATGCTCTAGAGCCAATTTAGGCCCACGACCGGCCGCAGTGCTCTTTTAGGAATGGCAGCGACAAGCGTTGCGCCATTCGCACCAATCCGGTCAGTCACTTACGAGAGTTTTCCCCGTCCCCGTGACGGCTTCTCATTTGCATTACATCACCCACTCATTGGTCGAAGCCGTCAGCAGCCTTTGCAAGGTAGTGGCAGAGACTGCTCCGAGGTAAATAGTGAATAAGAGAGGGTATGTCTTTTGGTCGGGCAAGCTTGGGATTCTCGCGGCGATCTCATCCTTCAGGTCATTCCCGCAAGCCGTGCGCAAGCCGAAGGGTCTCGGCACTGGCCGGTCGCAGCCCTCTAGATGGCCGGCAGTTCGACGATCCCTTATCTCGGTCATACTCTCCCTTCTACCCCTCCTAAACACAACGCCCGCGCTAACTCAGAACAAAGGCGACACTCCAGACTTGTTGGACATGAGTATTGAGGACTTGATGTCCATCGAGATTGATTCCGTCTACGGCGCCTCCGGATTCAAACAGAAAGTCACGGAAGCGCCCGCCTCCGTCACCATCATCACCTCCGAAGAAATCCAAAAATTCGGCTACAGGACCGTTGCCGACATCTTGAGGAACGTCCGCGGTTTTTATGTCACGTACGACCGCAACTATAGCTACTTGGGAGTGCGTGGTTATGGACCTTCGGGAGACTACAACAGCCGTATCGCAGTGTTGATTGACGGCCACCGGCTCAATGACAACATTTTCGACGCCGCGCTGATTGGAACGGAGTTCCCCGTGGACGTCGATCTCATTGACCGCGTCGAAGTCATCCGCGGGCCTAATTCCTCCCTGTATGTCGCCAGCGCCTTCCTGGGAGTT
>DATNLB010000540.1:0-2438 GCA_035603095.1 Candidatus Acidiferrales bacterium | reverse complement strand
GGCCCGACTGGGAGTTGAAATTGTGCACGCCACCTTTGCCACCCGGACCATGGCAAGCCAAGCAACTGAACTCCTCGTAAATCTTCAGCCCGCTTTGCAACTCGGGACTGAGCGGTGACGCGGGCGCCGAGGCTTCCGAACCGTGCGGGACGTTCTCCTTTTTCCGGCGTTGAGAATCCAGGTAGTCGGTCGCGAGGATCGAGCCGAGGAGGACCAATCCCATGATTCCAACCAAATATTTTTGTGTGATGACACTCATGCCTCTGTCCGCTTCAACCGACTATGGCTTCCCAGAGCATAAATACGATGGTCATCAGGAAAAACGCGGACCCCACGATCACCCACAAATTCCTTCGAGGCGCGATTCTTTCCAGTACGGCGTCAATGAATGGCCACAAAAACAGGCCGACGACGAAGAGGATGCCTCCCCAGATTCCAACCGGAAGAGATGTCAGCTTAAGCCAGCGGTAGGTCGGAAAGAAGTACCACTCTGGACGGATGAGTCCGGGAGTGTTGCCCGGCGTTGCCGGCACCCCGACGGTGGGCGGGAAAAACATAACAAAATTGATCAGAGCTATCAGGAGGAGCAGGCCGACGATCGTTTCCCGCAGCATGTGGTCGGGAAAGAACGGATACGTTTCACGACGCGGATCCTCCGGCAGAGGGGCCACGCCGTGCAGGCGCACCAAGGCCAGGTGAGCGGCAATTAGCAGCGTCATCATCGTGGGCAGCACACCGATGTGGAAATCGTAAAAGCGGCTGAGCGTGTTTGGATTCACGTCCGGTCCGCCACGCAGCAGATAGAGCAGCGGCTGGCCGATCAGGGGCACAGCCGCAATCATGTTCGTGCCGATGGTGGTGGCCCAATAGGAAAGCTGGTCGTATATGAGCGAGTACCCCGTGAACGCGAACGTCAGGGTGATCAGGAACAGCGCCACACCCAGCATCCAGTTCAACTCCCGCGGCTTGCGGTAAGCGCGGGTAAAGAAGACGCGGATCATGTGCAGCAGCACGGTTACGATCATCAACTGCGCGGCGCCTTGGTGTATGCCGCGGACTAGCCAGCCCATTCGCACCTTGAAAGTGATATTGCTCACGCTGGCGTAAGCCTGGGCGGGAGACGGTACATAGTAAAACGTCAGTAGAATACCGGTGACCGCGAGGATGCAGAAGAGCATGGCCGGCGTTCCGCCCAGACAGGAAATCCAGGTTTTCATGTGAACGGGCAGCGGTTCGCGCGCCGCTTTGCGCAGGACCTCGTGGTCCACCGGAATCCGTTCTTCAAACCAGCGGGTCAGACGTCTCATCCCTGTTCCTCCTTGAGCGAACTCATGAGCACAAAAACCTGCTCGTCGCGCACCTTTACCTGGAGTTTTTCCAACGGACGCGGCGGCGGACCGGACAGGACATTCCCATTGAAATCATAAATCCCCTGGTGACACGGGCAGATGAATTTCTTCTCCTCCGGATGCCATTGGACGGTACAACCCAGGTGAGTGCAAATGGCGGACCAGGCGCGGACCTCATTGCCCGCTTTCTCCAGCAGGACCGGTCCTTCCGGTAACTGGACTAGCCGCACGCCGTCAGGTGGAATGTCGCCCGGCTTTCCTGCCGGCACCTCAACCAGTTTGATCGGCGCGACGACTGGGTAAAGGTATTCCAGGAACCGGTAGGCCAAGCTCCCCAAGCCCAAAACCGTTCCTGTACCCAGAACCAAATTGGCCATGAATTCGCGGCGCGAGCGCGGAGCCATTGCGGATGGAGCCAGTTCTTCCACGCTGCGTGCGCTCAGTTTACTTGTACTTGGCCATGACTGCCTTGATCTTGGCTTCCTCAGCAGCCTTTTCCGCCGGTGAGGCCTTGGCAAGTGTCGCGTCAAGCATCGCCTTCTTGCGAACGCTGGAGTCGTACACGAGGAAATCGTAAATCTTCGCGCCTGAACCGCTGTCAATACCCGAACCAGGCTTGCTCATCATGCGGTGGATGTAGCGCGACCACTGGTCGGGCAGCACAAAATCAGAGTTAATCGGGCGGCTCAGCTTGTGGCACTGTGAGCATTTCTGGCTAAAAACTGCGTAGTCTTGCTGGATAGCCGCTGGGTATGGGGAGACATTGATCGTCGCCGGGCCCTTGTCGTACTGTTCGATCCGAGGGTCAACTGCCTGGGCGAGCGCGAAGCCTGCGCCGATCACGGCGAACGCAGCCCCGCCTAGAAGGATAGTGGAGAGTTTGATTTTCATTGGCATAATATCGGTATTTCCTTTCGTCTAAAATCCGTAAGAGAGTTGGAAGACCCATTTGTTGGAAGAACCCGCATTGGGACCCCGGGTGTGCAACCATTCGTAGTCACCCTCTAACAACAGGGTGTTAGTAAGATAGTAGACGTATCCAACTGTTTCACGTTGAGTTCTCGTGCCGAGACCGTCATCCACCCAATC
>DATNLB010000259.1:0-5406 GCA_035603095.1 Candidatus Acidiferrales bacterium | reverse complement strand
GTCTCGGGTCTTTTGGTAAAGATTCGAAAGTTGCCCCGCGGGATCCTTGCTGGTGCGCGCGCGACGGATGCGGGCGGTGATCTGTTTCCAGTCGGTCATTTCTTGGCTTGCATTGTAACAGCGGAACTCGTCATCGGCCAGCAAACTCCTCTCGCGCTGAAAGGGTGTGACTTTGACTTCTCAAAACGTGTTTACAGATTGACGGCGCGAAGTTTACTCAGTATTCTTCCTGTGGTCCTCTTGGAGGCTTTTAATGCCGCGCCTGTGCGTTGACCGTTTCACGGTCACCAGAAAAGTTGACCGCCTGGCGGTCACCAGAATGATTGACCGTTTTACGGTCACCAGTAGAATTATCGCAGTATTGCTTTCTTATACCCTCTTGGTCACCCCTGTCTGGGCCGCTCCTTCCTCTTCGCTTGGTACTGTCGTCTACGCCTATCGCGCCCACGTTGGCGCCGCACAGACTTCCGTTGGCGCGACTGTCTTTAGCGGCGACAGACTCAGCACCGATCAATCCGGTAGTGTCCAAGTCCGCGCCGGCGCCGCCCGCCTGCTCCTTTCCAGTGCGAGCATCGCTACGCTCTCACAGGAAGAGGCCAGCCCGGCCGCAACGCTTACTCTCGGCTCCGCCACTTTTTCAACTGCCAATTCGAATGCCTTTGCTTTGCATGTGGCTTCCGCCGTGATTCGCCCGAACACCAACCAGCCCACCATCGGACAAGTTACGGTCCTGAATCCCAAGGAGTTGATCGTCAAGAGCACTCGCGGCTCACTGAGTATCGCCGTCGAAGATGACGTGCGCGAAATTCCGGAAGGCGCCGCCTATCGCATCGTTCTCGATCCCAACGCTGCCGACGCGCAGGGGCCGCGCGGCGCAGGCACCAAGGGCTATGGCGGATCGCCGATGAAAGCCGCCAAGAGCCGGTTCATCTGGTTCGCCGTCGCTGCCACCGCCGTGGTCACCGTGTTTGGCTTTACGGAAGTCTTCGAAAGCCCCAACCGCCCGTAAGTCTTCCGAATCAACTGCCGAACTCCGCATTTGATTTTTTATTTTGGGGAACAACCTGAATGAGCGCTTCCAAGACAGCCGAGGCGGTCTTCGCTACAACCCCGCGATGACTTCGATCTCGACCAGCGCGTCCTTCGGAAGACGTGCCACCTGTACGGTCGAGCGCGCCGGCGGGGCAGACGTGAAATACTTGGCGTACACTTCGTTCATGGCCGCAAAGTCGTTCATGTCCTTCAGAAAAACCGTCGTCTTCACGACGTGATGGAGATTCGAACCCGCCGCCTCCAGGATACCCTTCAAATTTTCGAGCGTCCGCTCCGTCTGCTGACGAATCTCCGCCCCCGTCATTTCGCCCGTTTTCGGATCAAGCGCCACCTGCCCGGAGACGTACAGAAATCCATTCGTCCGGATGGCCTGCGAATAGGGTCCGATGGGTTTTGGCCCCCGGTCGGTCAGAATGACGTCTCTCATGGTGCGGTCTCCTTTTCAGATGGGGCCGTCGCCGCGGTAATTTCCCGGCAGCGCAGGCGAAATTCGCCAGGCACTTCAAGCGAGCATACAGCAAATGACGGATTGCGCTATTAAAAATGCGGTGTGAAAGATTAGCGAGACCGGCGGCCGTGCGTTCGAACGAACCCCGTGTTCGCGTGATTGCGCGTGGCCTCGCGCAATGACGCTTCCTTGTCGGCCTGTGCGTCGGTCATACCCTGATTGATGCGCTCGAGAATTTGTTTCTCGGTAAGCCCGGTATTTTTCAGCCGGCCGATTTCCGCGCTGCTCATGGTGGGCTGGCCCTTCAATCTCCTGTGCAAGATGAAATCGACGGCGGAATCGGAAAGGCCGACCAGCCGCAGCATGACGGCGTCGCCGCCGATTGTCTCCAGCTGATCCGTTTTTGCAATTTCCAGAATCACCGATTCGGCGTATCCAGCGCGCACAAGGTTGACTGCGGAATCGGCGCTCGTAAAGGGGTGCTGGCGCTGGTGCGCGCCGGTAATCAGAGTAACGCAAGCATCGTCACCAATCCCGGCGTGCTTCAACTTTACGAGTTGCGCGACTTCCATATCCGAGGTGTTCAGCGTTTTTAATTGTTCGACGTTGCTGGACCACATCCCCGCCTGGTCGAGGGGACGATAATCCGTGAGCGGATGCTGGTTGCACCCGCTCACACGGAAGAGGACGAGCACGCCGAGAGTAATGAGTCTGTACCGCATAGCTCCATTGTATCGGGAGCAGCGGGGTAGGACTGAAAGTGTGCTGTGCGAGGTACCCGGCGAAAGGACAGGTAGGCGCGGCAGGGGGAAAGCCCAAGGCCGGAAGAAAATTTTAGCGGCGCTGCATACCGCGGGGGGTGAAGCGCAAGTTTGCAACCTTTACTGGCCGGGCTGGTAGACGCGTTCGACGCCGAAAACGCCGGAAATTTTGCGGATATTGACGAGAATGGTTTCGAGCTGGCGCCTGTCCGCAATTTCGAGGTTAGCGTCAATGCGCGCGTTGGTGCTGGTGCGATCGGGACGGCTTTCGAGGTTGTGAATGTTGGAACCGGCTCCGCTGATGACGGCGGTGATGTCGGCAAGAAGACCGGCGCGGTCGCGCGCGCGGATGGTGAGCTGGACAGGAAACTTGGCTTCGGATCCGCCGCCCCACTCGACGGCGATGCGGCGTTCGGTCTGGTACATGAGATTCTGCACGTTGGGACACGCCCGGGTGTGTACGGCGACACCGCGGCCGCGCGTGATGTAGCCGACAATTTCGTCGCCGGGAATGGGATTGCAACATTTGGCGCGATAAACGAGCAGATCGTCGTGGCCTTTGACGACCAGCGGCGCTTCGCCAAAACCCAGCATGCGTTTGACGGTCTTGACGAGAGTGGGCTTGGCATCGGCGGTCTCGGTCTCGGCGGATTTTTCCGGTTCTCCGAGAACGCGCGTGAGGACCTGGCGGGCGGAATATTTTCCGAAGCCGACGGCGGCGTAGAGATCCTCAACCTTGGAAAGGCCGTAATCGGAAACAAGCTTGAGGATGTCGGCTTCGGGAATTTTCTTGAGGCTGCGGCCGAAGTGACGCGCTTCGTTTTCGAGCAGGCGCTTGCCCATTTCCGTGGCTTCTTCGCGCTCCTGCTCGTTGATCCAGTGGCGGATCTTGCTTTTCGCCGAGGACGACCTGACAAAACTGAGCCAGTCGCGGCTGGGGTGGTGGCCCTTTTGGGTGAGAATCTCGACCACATCGCCGCTCGTGATTTCATGGCGCAGAGACACCATCTGGCCGTTCACCTTGGCGCCGACGCATTGGTGCCCCACTTCCGTGTGGACCATGTATGCAAAATCGACGGGCGTGGCGCCGCGCGGAAGTTCCAGCACGCGGCCTTTCGGTGTAAACGCATAGACTTCGATCGGGGCGAGATCCACTTTCAGCGTGGAGAGAAATTCTCCTGGCTCTTGGAGCTCCTGCGACCATTCGATGAGCTGACGCATCCAGGTGATGCGCTGGTCGTCATCTTCCGTTCCCGGCTTTCCGGACTTGTATTTCCAGTGCGCGGCAACGCCTTCCTCCGCGATGCGGTGCATCTCCTGCGTGCGGATTTGCACCTCGAAGGGCTGGCTGCTGTGGAGCACGGTGGTATGCAGGGACTGATAAAGATTCGGCCGGGCGATGGCGATGTAATCCTTGAAGCGTCCCGGGACGGGGCGCCAGATGTGGTGGACGACGCCAAGGGCCGCGTAACAGTTGCGTTCCGAATCGGTAATGACGCGCACGGCGAGCAGATCGTAGACCTGTGCGAGGCCGATTTCCTGGCGCACGATCTTGCGGTGCACCGAATACAATCCTTTTACCCGAAATTCGAGCTCGGCGGGAATGCTGGCTTCGACGAGCTTGGTCTGGATGGTGGCCTGGACTTCCTCGAGAAATTTTCTGTGGATGGGGGCCTTGTCGCTGATTTCTTTCTGCAATGCAAAGAAGGCTTCCGGCTCGAGATAGCGGAATGCCAGATCCTCCAGTTCACCGCGAACCACGCTCATACCCAGGCGGAGCGCGATGGGCGCGTAGATGTCCAGGGTCTCGCGTGAAATGCGCTGCTGCTTGGCGGGTTCGAGGTATTCGAGCGTACGCATGTTGTGCAGCCGGTCGGCCAGCTTGACGAGGACGACGCGAACGTCGTTCACCATGGCGAGCAGCATTTTGCGAACGTTTTCGGCCTGGCGCGCTTCGGGCGCCATCATCTTGAGCCGGCCGATTTTGGTGACGCCTTCGACGAGATGCGCCACCTCCGCGCCGAAACGTTCCTCGATGCGAGAGAGGGGATACTCGGTGTCTTCGATGGCGTCATGGAGAAGCGCGGCAGTAAGGGTGGTGGCATCGAGGCGCATGTCCGCGAGGATATGCGCGACTTCGAGCAGATGGGACAGATACGGCTCGCCGGAGCTGCGGAGTTGGTCGTGGTGGCGCTCCGTGGCTATCTCGTAGGCGCGGCGGACCATCCAGGGATCTTCAGAAGGGCGGTTCTTGCGGAGCTTTTCGAGGAGCTCTTCGAGGCGCGCGTCGAGCTGGCGAACCGCGCGGTCGCGATTGAAGCTCAACGGCAGATTACTCGGAGAGGGCATGTTCTAGTTTACGCTCAATTGGGCGCCTCCGGGGAGAGGCGGTCGACAGTCGATAGTTGAAGGTTGAAAGTTCAAACAAAGACTAGGAATTAACACCGCGACCGGGTCGGGGCAAGGGCCGCACACCGGAAACAGAGTCGCAGAATTTGCTGCGGCGGGGATGCGTCGTGGGCTGATGGTAGCTGTTGGATGTCAATTTTGACCCCTCCCCTGTTTTTTGTAAGTGTTGCAGCTAAAGGACTTATAGGTGCGAAGTACTGGCGAGGAAGTAAAGACTTGGGACGGGTCGGTCGGCTCGCGATGCTCGCTCAGGACGCGGAACCTTGAAGGATGCGCGGCGCGCGGGTCGATCGAATTGGCTGGCGTCCAGCTCACACCAGAGGGTAGCACGGTCAGCGGTAACTGTCAATAACTATTATTGTATAGATATCATTCGAATGGGGCGGTAAACGGTTGAAATATTTGCAGGTTACAGGTTTGAAGGCTGAAATTCATCGAATGGGAATCCGGGACGGAAAAGTGGGAACCCTTGAGGAATACAGATTCCGAATAAAGGAGGGAAAGAGTCGAAAACCGCATAGATTATGGCCTTTATATTTCGCTGAAAAGCAGTAAGGGATTAGCCTAAGCTTTCTATCGTATGAAGATTGTTGGGCGACAAATTCGACTTGCGGGGTCAGACCTGAGCAACCACCTTGCATGCAGGCATCTGACCACGCTGGATTTGCAACTGGCGCGAGGCGAGCGGGCGGCGCCGGATTGGGCTGCGCCCGACCTGAAGGTGATTCAGGAGCT
>DATNLB010000577.1:0-4714 GCA_035603095.1 Candidatus Acidiferrales bacterium | reverse complement strand
AGTCGAGGCGCAGCTCTACAAAAATCTCAGCCGCTCGCCCGAACATCGCGAGGGATATCGCTCCGCCGAATGGGCGCTGCTCGATTTCGGCGGTTTTGTTGTGCACGTTTTCAGCGAGCAGGCCCGCCGCTATTACGATCTCGAACGCCTCTGGCGCATGGCGCCTAAGCTCGATATCCCCGACCAGCCTGACGGTCCTTCTTCCGAGCGAGACATGCCTGATTCGCCCTTCGAACGTCTTTCCAGCGAGGCCGCTTCCCGCCGGCCGCAGAGCGGCCGTTCGCGGCAATGACCGCAGAACGATTGCCGTGGATCTCCGCAGACCCCGCATCGCTCCGTCTATTTGAACTCGCAGAGAAAGTCGCGGCCGCTCCCGCTACTCTCTTGATCACCGGTGAAAGCGGCACCGGTAAGGACCATCTCGCCCGGCTGGTTCATGAACTCGGCCCGCGACGTGACGCGCCGTTCCTGAAAATCGATTGCGCCAGCCTTCCGCCGCAGCTTGTCGAAAGCGAACTCTTCGGCCACGAACGCGGCGCCTTTACCGGCGCGGTCGAACGCAAGCTCGGCCGCTTCGAGCTCGGTGGCAACGGCAGCATCGTTCTCGATGAAGTCGCCGCACTCTCGCCTGGAGCGCAGGGCAAGCTCCTTCGCATTTTGCAGGAGCGCACGTTCGAACGCCTCGGCGGCACGGAAACCCTGCGTATCGAAGCTCGCCTTATCGCCCTCACCAACGTCGATCTTCCCGCCGCCGTGAAGTCCGGCAGCTTCCGTGAAGATCTTTTTTTCCGGCTCAACGTTCTCACTCTCGAGGTTCCGCCGCTCCGCGAGCGCCGCGCCGATATTCTGCCTCTCGCCGATCATCTTCTGGTGACGATTCGCTTCGTCCATGCCCGCCCTAAGGCAAAATTGAGCGATTCTGCGCGCCGTATGCTCGCGGCCTACGCCTGGCCCGGCAATATCCGTGAACTCCGCAATGCTCTCGAGCGCGCGGTGGTTTTCTCGCGTCCCGGCCGCAGCGCAGCGGCTGCCAAGAGCGATTTACTCGAACCCGAAAATTTTCCGGAAAATATGCGCGCCGCTGCGTCTGGCGCCGCCAGCCCGGTCGCCGGCCTGCGTTCTCTGGAGGAAGTGGAGCGCGAAGTCATCGCCGCCACGCTCGAAGCCACGCATTACCAGATAAGCCGCTCCGCCGAAGCCCTCGGCATCAGCCGCAAAACCCTCCTCGAAAAGCGCAAGAAGTACGGTTTGAAATGATGTCGGAACGGCAGAGTCCGGAGTCAAAACTCTTCTTGCTGGCAGGAGAATTCTTCCTGTGAACGTTCAAGCACTCGAGTGCAATTCATTTTTTCTTACTGACAACTGAAAACTGACGACTGAGAATCTCGCATGCGAATTCGGCTGTTGATGATCGGAAAAACCCGCCGCCCAGAAACGCGCGCCATTCTCGACGACTATGTGAAGCGCATCGGCCGCTCGTGTCCTATCGAAGTCACAGAGGTCCGCGATGGTGTCGCCGCCATCAAGAAACTCGACGCTGATCGCGCCGCCACCGTCGTCCTTCTCGACGCTGCCGGCAAGAATCTCGATTCGAACGCCCTCGCCAAATGGCTCGGCGAACTCCGCGACCGCGGTACCCGCGAACTCATCTTCCTCTGCGGCGACGCCGAAGGCTTCCCGGATGACCTCCGCCAGCGCGCCCATCAGAAACTTTCACTCAGCGCGATGACCTTCTCCCACGAACTCGCCCGCGTCATGCTCGCTGAGCAGCTCTACCGCGCCTTTGCCATTCTCTCCGGCAGCCCCTATCCGAAATAGTTCTCGTGGTGTAAAACTGTAAATATTATGTCCATCCATATCTCTCCCGACGCCAATCGGCCCTCTGCGACAATCGAAATTCCTCTCGAGAATCCACTCCCCGATTACGACCTGCTCCAGCTCGAGCAGCCCACGCCCCGCGATGTGGACGCTGTCCTCGTCTCGCAGGGTTTCCGTGACCTCGTTGATGACGCCCGCGGCGTCCTCATGGATCTCCTCGCCCACCCTCCGTACCAGGCGAGTTCTCCGGAGCACGCCAATCTCGATTTCACTCACTCGGCCCCGCTGCCTCTCGAACTCACGCAGTTGACCGGCGCCATTTGCCCCGGCGGTGATGAGAGCTACCGCCCCGGCCTGTGGATCGTTCTTCGGGATCCCCACGCCAAGCCGGGGTCCTCGCTTCCTCCCGGATCGCAGGAACGCGTCGCGTCCATCGCCGCCGAACTCGTCAGACGCCTCCAGCTCGCGTGATGGCCTCTCTCGCCGCCCAATCTAGGAGTTAGCAGGGCCGTTCCTGCAATCTGCATTGTTGTGGAGCCGCGGAAATTCTCGCCACGCATCACATTCGCTCTGCATCAAAGAAATGCCATGCGCCGCAAAGCTCATCGTAATGTCACGATTCGCAAACCTCGCCCCTGGGGTGCGCCTCCCTGGACCGTTGATTTCCGTCCCGCCCCGCGCGCCCTCCCGGATCATGTGGATTTCGCCATTGTTGGCGGTGGCTTCACGGGACTTTCCGCTGCGGCATGGTTGCGCAGGTTTGCTCCTGGGCGGTCCGTCCTTGTGCTGGAGTCTGCTTCTCTAGGTAACGGCGCCAGCGGCCGCACCGGCGGCATGGCGCTCGCGGAAACCGCGGCCGGCACGCTCCCCGGCCTCGGCGACGTGCTCCTCGGCTACAAAAAAATTCTCCGCGCTCTCCGCATTGACTCGCGGTTAACGCTTCCTGGCGTCTGGGAGCTCAGCCGCTCCGCTCCGGCGACCAAAGGTTGCGGCCCTGTCGGAAAGCCTTCGCCGATTTCCTGGAGCGACTCCGGGGAGCTGAAAGTCGTCCGCCGCGTGCCGGGCGGCACTGTCGACCCTGGCAAAGTGCTCGCTGGCCTTGCGCGCGCCGCGGAAATCGCCGGCGCCCAGATCGTCGAGCACGCCGAGGTTCGCGCGCTGGACTTCTCCAATCCGCTCCGCTTGCGCGTCCGCCGCAAACTCCGCGGCCACATCCACCACAAAGAAATCCGCGCGGATCAAGTCCTTCTCGCCACCAACGCCTTCTCCCTGGAATTGTCCGGCCTGCGCGCCGCGACCGTGCCGAAACTCACCTTCGCCCTTGCCACGGCTCCGCTGTCCGCCGCGCAGCTCCAAGCCATCGGCCTCGGGTCGCGCCGCCCGTTTTACACCGTGGACTTGCCCTATTTGTGGGGACGCCTCCTCGATTCGAACGGCGTCATCTTCGGCGCCGGCCTCGTCCCCCCGTACATGGGTACGCCTTCCCGGTTTCCCATCGGGGCTCGCTCAATCAAAAACCGCGCGTACAGTTTGCGCCGCTACGATGTTCGCAAGGGCCAAGCCGCCGCGCGTCTCCGCTGGCTCGAAAGCCGCGTCCGCCATCTGCACCCTGCCCTCGCTAACGTGCGCATCACTCACCGTTGGGGCGGCCCAATCCTTCTCACCGAAAAAATGCGCCCCATTTTCCGCCGCCATCCTCGCAGCAAGAACGTAATGCTCCTCGCTGGCTACAACGGCCACGGCGTCGCTCTCTCCGTCTACCTCGGCAAATGGGCCGCCGAAGCCCTCCTCAACCGCCGCCCCCTCCCTCGCTGGCCCCTCCCTGGCTGACATTGACACAGACCCTTTCG
The DNA here is from genome assembly GCA_035603095.1 of Candidatus Acidiferrales bacterium. Taxonomy (GTDB): domain Bacteria; phylum Acidobacteriota; class Terriglobia; order Acidiferrales; family UBA7541; genus Acidiferrum. The sequence continues at coordinate 1,046 of DATNLB010000577.1, read as the reverse complement.
CCGCACCCATGCCGGGAGCAACGCTTCTTCCGTTTCCATCCTCTCCATCGGTATAGAATGGGTTTCCGTAGTTCTAAGGGCCCAAAACGAGAGAGCCAGAAACGAGTCAAACGATGAGAAAAATGCTTTTCGCACTCCTTTTATTGTTCAGTGCGCGCCCCTTGCTCGCGCAAACGGCGCCGGAAGGAATCTGGCAAGGATATGACGGTGAGTGGCGCCATGTGTCCAGCCAATTGCTCGCATTGGCCGAGGCCATGCCCGAGGAGAAATTCGCCTGGCGTCCCGCACCCGGAGTGCGCTCCACCAGCGAAGTCTTCATGCACGTCGCTCTCGCGAATTTCTATCTGCTCAGCGTGACCGGTCCCAAAATGCCGGCCGACATGAAAGAAGGCATGGAGAAATCGGTCACCTCGAAGGCCGACGTCATCAACTGGCTGAAACGTTCCCTCGACGCCGTGAAGTCCGCGCACTTGGCGGTCACGCCAAAAGACCTCGAACGCAAGGTCCATATTGAGGATCGCGACGCCACCGTGGACGGCATGTATCTGCGCATCATCGTTCACGCCAACGAGCACATGGGACAGCTCATCGCCTATGCCCGCATGACCGGCGTCACTCCCCCCTGGTCCAAAAACCAGTAACCGACAGGCCGCCCGAAACGTATCCGTGCCAGGAATCCGACAAGGATTCCTGTCCTGAGCGCCCAGCGGGAGCCGAAGGATCTCTCTTCCCTTACATCCCTGCCTCCTTACTTCCGTACTTCCGTGCCTCCACAGGTCTCGGATCACAATGATAGAATCCACGGCGGTTTTCCGAGGAGGAACGGGATGGGCAAGAAGATTCGCACGTGGATGATTCTGTCACTGGTTGGAGCGGCGCTCGCTTGCGGGCAAGCTGCCGTGGCACAGCAGGAGCCGGACTGGTCCAAGGTTCAAATCAAAACGACCAAGGTCTCCGGCAACATCTACATGCTGGAAGGCCAGGGGGGAAACATTGCCGCCTCGGTGGGCGAAGACGGCATCGTCATTGTGGACGACCAGTTCGCT
>DATNLB010000223.1:0-7936 GCA_035603095.1 Candidatus Acidiferrales bacterium | reverse complement strand
TGATGCCGAGTTTGTTGAGCCAGTTTGTGCCAAGGGTCTCTTCGATCGCAGAGACCGTTTTCATGCGCTGTTGAAGAGTCGGCCGCGGTACGGGCGCGCGATAGGCTGACATGGGCGGTGGGGCGGAGACGCGCGCAGCCGCACCAGGAGGAATCTCCGCCGGAGCGCGTGGCGTGGGCGCGGGAACGCGCGGCGCAGGCGGCTGCGACGAAGGAATCGATGGCGGAGGGGTTTGTGATGGAGCAGCCGGGGCAGACGGTTTTACTTCGGCGGGCGTCTTCGCCGCCGCAGGCAGGACGGGCTTCGGTTGCTCGGGTGCCGTTGGCGCTGGCAGATTTTGCGTCGGCGTGCTTGCAGCAGCGATTGGCACCAGAGCTGGCGTAATGGGAGAAGGTTCTTGCGGCTTTTGCGGCGGCTGCTGCTCAGGCTTCTTCTCAGGAATGGGAAACGACATCGGTGCGGGCAGTTTGACTGGCACCGACAGGTCGACGTGCGGCTTTGGAACGGGAGTTTCTCTCACGGTGGGCGCGGCGGGCGTGGCCGGTCGCTGCGTAAACTCGCTTGCAACTGGAGCGGCCGGATGGGCCGCGGCGCTGAGTTGGCGCTTGAGGTCGGCAACCTCGCGCTGGAAGGAGGCATGTTGCCTAGAATTCTCTTCCGTGAGCTGGTCCAGATTCTCGCGCAGCTTCTTATACTTGCCGAGCAGAACGAGGGTGATAAATGGAGTGGCGATCGCCAGAATTGCGAAAAGCACAAAAATCAGCTCAACAAGGGGCATGGGGGTCCTTGGGGTGCATGATCCTTTGTTCTGATGTTAGAACGCGGGCGGGTAAGAACCTTGCAATTTGTTTCCTGGACGACCCTTGCAGTAACCTCTTCCGACATAAAGGCAGTAAAATGAATGGCTTAGCAGCTCGTTTCGATTCCGCCCGAGCTGCTAAAAAGGAAGACTTAGAACTGTCCCCACAATCAAGTCCCCGCATCGCGGACCGACTTGTGGTATACTTCCCGTGCGCTTAATACCTCGGTTGTGTTGTGCGGTCCCTCTGGTGCAGTTCTTGATCTGAGATTCCCGCCTCCAGTTTCCTCCGTAAGTTTTACGCGTAATCTAAAACAAGACTGGCAAAGCAAGCCGCCGGCCGCCCGAGAATTCGTGTGCGCACCGCGACGGCTTCTGCCAGTAAGAAAGTAATACTGAATGTTGAATGTAACAGAAGTGAATGCAGAGCGCTCTTCGGAGCCTCTGCCGGAACTCGCCTCAGCGCGATTCTCCGAAATGTTGATTTCTCCTTATGTGAAGGAGAGATTGAACGCGGCGCGGTTTACCACGCCGACTCCGGTGCAGGCTGCGGCGATCCCGCAAGCGCTGGAAGGCAAGGATGTGCTCGCCACGGCACAGACGGGAACCGGCAAGACGCTGGCGTTCCTGATTCCGGTGATCGAAAAACTGCTCAAGGATAAGACTCCGGGAATCGCGGCGCTGGTGCTGGTGCCAACGCGCGAGTTGGCAATGCAGGTCGTGGAACAGTATAACGCGTTGCGCGGCAAGCAATTGTTGCCAGCGGCGCTGGTTGTCGGGGGCTTGTCCGAAGGGGCGCAGCTCCAGGCCATTCGCAAGGGCGCACGGCTGGTGGTAGCGACTCCAGGGCGGCTGGAAGATTATCTCGACCGTAGACTCTTCCACTTCAACGCGCTGCGTATTCTCATCCTGGACGAAGCGGACCGGATGCTGGACATGGGATTCCTTCCGGCGATCAAGCGAATCGTCTCGATCCTGCCGAAAGAGCGGCAGACGATGTGCTTCTCCGCGACGATGGAAGGCGATATGGCGCGCATCGTGAAGGATTACCTTCGCAACGCCGTGCGCCTTTCGTTCGGATCGACCTCGAAACCGAACGAAAATGTGCGCGTGCAGGCGTTTGAAGTTGCCATGGACCGCAAGCAGGAAATGCTGCAACGCTTGCTGGCTAAGGAAACGGGAAAGTGCCTGGTGTTCGCGCGAACCAAGCGCGGAACTGAACGCATTGCCGAGAGCCTGAATCGCAAAGGCTTCTCCGCCGCCATGATTCATGGCGACCGCTCGCAATCGCAGCGCACTTCGGCGCTGACGGGATTCCAACAGGGACGCTTCCGCGTGCTGGTGGCGACCGACCTGGCTTCACGCGGGATTCACGTGCAGGATATCGCGCACGTCATTAATTACGATTTGCCTGAGGTGGCGGAGAATTTTATCCACCGCGTTGGGCGAACGGGACGCAACGGCGGACACGGAGTGGCTTCAACGCTTTTCGTGAAAGAGCAGCGGTCCGAATTGTTCCACCTGGAGCGTTCGCTGGGCATCAAGATCGAGCGGATGCGAGCGGATGAGACTGCTTCCCTTCCCGAAAAACAGGGTCGGCTGCCGGTCAATCTGCCTCGCGTGGAGCCGGTTAATAAGCCCGCGAAATTTGTGCTTCCCGGCGAAGTTTTCCAGGCGCAGCTCGAAAACTAAGCAAGTCCAATCACGATGTGAAACGCGGGTCCCCCGATCGGATCGGGGGACCCGTCTGCGTTTAAGAGCAATCGTGCCAAGATATGAGCATGCTGATCCAGCCTGCAGCCAACGAAGATGCTAACGCCATCTGGGCGATCATGGAGCCCATCATCCGCGCGGGCGAAACGTACACCCTCCCACGCGACATGGACAAGAAGACCGCTCTGGCGTATTGGCTATCGGCGGAACATGAAGTTTTCGTTGCGGAAGAGAACGGCGAAATTGTCGGCACCTATTTTCTGCAAGCGAATCAGCAGGGTGGCGGAGCACACGTTGCGAATTGTGGGTATATGACGGCCGTGACAGCGACCGGTCGCGGGGTCGCACGCGCAATGTGTGAGCATTCGCTGGGCCGCGCTCGCGGGCGCAGATTTCGCGCGATGCAGTTCAATTTTGTGGTCAGCACCAACGAGCGTGCCATGCGCCTGTGGCAGAGCTTTGGCTTCGATATCGTCGGCCGCCTCCCCGGAGCCTTCCAGCATCCGACGCTTGGCTACGTCGACGCCTACATCATGTATCGCGATCTCTAGCGCGTTTGCGCTGATGCGCACCGCTATGCTACACATGCTGGATGCCTGATTTTGCCGCTCCCGTCGAACGGCTCATCGATGAGCTGAAACATCTCCCCGGAATTGGCCAGAAAACCGCTCAGCGCCTGGCGTTTCATCTGCTGCGAGCGGCGCCCGAGGATGCCCTGGCGCTGGCGGACGCGATTCGCGATGCCAAAGAAAAAATCCGCGCTTGCTCCGTCTGCCACAACATCACGGACTCGGATCCGTGCTTGTACTGCGTAGGACCGACGCGGAGCAAGAAGACGATTTGCGTGGTCGAAGAAGCGCACAACATCATGGCCATCGAAAAAACGCGGACATATAGCGGGATGTATCACGTGCTGGGCGGATCGCTCTCGCCGCTTTCAGGCCGCGGACCGGAGCAACTTCATATCAAGGCATTGATCGAGAGGCTAAAGGGCGGCGCCGTCGAAGAGATCATCATCGCCACGAACCCTACGGCCGAAGGCGAAGCCACGGCGGTTTACCTTTCCAAGCTGTTGAAGCCACTCGGTGTGCGCGTCACGCGGATCGGCGTCGGGATTCCGGTGGGCGCCGACCTGGAGTATGCCGACGAAGTGACTATGTTGAAGGCCATGGAAGGACGACGGGATTTGTAGGATTCATCGCACCTAGAGCGCTAAAAAACGCGCAGTCAACGCTCCGCAAGGGACGGCTCAGTTTGCCAGGGCAATAGGCGGGCAGTAGCAAAACTCTCAGTACTTCTAGGACGCTCTAGCTAATCCTCCCCTTTAGGTATAGAGTTTAATTCCCACGGTGGCTGTCCTCCCACCAATCCTATTGCAGCCGCGAGAAGGCTGACAGGAGGTGCGCTAATGCCGAGCTTGGCGCACTACATGACGCAGTACGACCACGAGCACGAATCCGGCTGGAACAAATTCCTGCATGGTGTCGGAATCCCGATGATTTTTGCCGGGCTTATCCTCCTCCTTTTCATGAAATGGATCTGGGGAGCGGGATTTTTTCTAGGCGGATGGGTGTTCCTGTTTCTTGGCCACCGGATCGAGGGAAACCATCCGGCGTTTTTCCAGGGGGCGATTTATTTGCTGGTTGGGCCAATCTGGGTCGCCAAAGAAGCATGGATGTTACTGACCGGAACACACCGCAGGCCGGCCTCGGAAGGTACTCCGCAAAATGATGCGATGAAGTAGCCGCAGCGATGTCACTCGCATTCGCGAAATCTGAAAAGCCTGAGGGACGGCGGCGGTTTGCATGAAAGAATCAGGCAGCAATTTTGCCGAAGAGACAACTGGAATGGTGTCCGAAGGCGTTACCAGCGCGAGCACGGAGTTAAGGAAGCGCCGCAGCACGCGGATCGTGCAGGCGGTTCCTCTCGTGGTGACCGGTGTCGATGCACTGGGGCGTCCGTTCGTGGAGCGAACGTCGTCGCTGATTATCAATTGCCATGGCTGCCGGTACCAGTCCAAGCATTACGTCCTGAAAAACATGTGGGTGACGATGGAGATCCCGCACCAGGAATCAGGGCAGCCGCCGCGCACGGTACGGGGACGGGTAGCTTGGATTCAAAGGCCTCGAACGGTGCGGCAGCTTTTTCAGGTGGCGCTGGAGCTGGAAGTTTCCGGCAACGTCTGGGGCATCGCGTTTCCGCCGGAAGATTGGGCCGCGCCCCCCGAGATGACGCAAGTCGTGATGAAGTCGGATGCGGCGCGCGGGACTCCGCAATCGCCGCCAGTGGTGGCTGAAACGGATGCGGCGTCGCATTTGGGCGAGTCGGAGCCTCCGCCGGCCGCGGGGGCGGACAATTTGAGAGTGTTCCCTTCCCCAACGAGCACGACGGATGCGTCGTTGCAATTGGCGCGGCAGGTAGCGCGGCTGGTGGCGGATGCCAAGCAGCAGATTCAGGCGACCGCGCAGGAAGCGGCTTCGCAAGCGGTTTCGGCGGAGCGGCGGCTGTCATTCGAACAATGGGAGCAGAAATTTGCCGCAGGACGCGCGGAAATCGCCAATGAGACGGCGCACGCGATCGAAAAGTTTCAGCACGCGGCGGATGAGCATTCAAGGACGGCCCATGCGGCAGCGGCTGAGGCGTTGCGAACGGAATTGCCGCGCTGGCTGGCCCCGCAACTGGAGCAACTCACACGCGACTTGACGGCGAGGCTCTCGCAAGAAGGCGCAGCGCAGCGCAACGAACACGCCCAGCAACTGGAAAGCGGGGCGGAGACTCTGCGAACGGTATGCCGGGAGGCGGAGGAAACGGCGGCCCGGTTGAAGACCGAGTCCGAGCAGTCGGAAGCGCAAATTGTTGCGCGCGCGGAATCAGCCACGCGGGCGCACAAGGAAGCGGCGAAGCAACGGGAAGAAGCGGCAACTGCGCAACTCGAGGCGCTGAGGGCGGCGGCCAATGAGATTCAGCAACAGGTAACAGCGGCGCTCTCGTCCGCGCAATCGATCTTGCACGGCCAGCTTGCAAGTGAATTGGGAGCAGTACAAGCGCGGTGGCGGGAGGCGATCGAGAGCACCCTCGCGGAAGCCCAGGATCGCGCGGCGGGCGGACTGAATGCGCACGCGCGCGGGGTGATGATTCAATTGCAGGACGAGATGGCCCGTCACGCCACGGCAGCGCGCGAATCAGCGTCGAGTACGGTAACAGAAGCAGAGCAGCGAATAGCAGCGTTGCGGGATGCGCTGCAGGAGCAGACGCAACGGCTGGAGTCGGCGCTGGCGCGTGCCGGGGAAACGAGCCAGCGGCTCGAACAACATTCGGCGCAACTCGAGAACGCGCAGCAGCAGGCGCTGGCTGGATTCCAAGCGCAATTGGAAAACGTATCGGGCCCGCACCGCGAAGAAATGCAGCGCCGGTCCGAAGCGATCTTTGAGGAGATCAACGCGCGAATTCGAACGACATTTGAAGAAGCGAGCCGCCAGGCCGTAGCGCAATTTGACCGGCAAGTCGCGGAGATGGTACAGCCGCACGTCTCGCGCGCCGAAGAAGCGGTTCATCGGCTGGCAGGGGGGCGGTCGCTGCTGGACGCGGCGCTGACGCTGCAGCAGGACCGCATTCGCAATTCGGCGGACGAAGCGTTCGCGGAATCGCTGGCGCACTTCCGGGAGAATCTGGGCAGCGTCGAACAAGTCCTGCAGGAATCTTCGCAATCAATCACCTGGCGCAACCTGACGGAACTGGAGGGAAAAGCCGGCGATTTGAAACACCAGATGGTCGAAGAACTCTTGAAATCGGCCGAATGGTACGAAAAGAAAGCACAAACGCAGATTCAGAATTTGACGGAAAGAACCATCGAGCACGCTGAAAACCAGTTGCGGGATAAAGCGGGAGAGATTTCCAGCGTCTTCGCGAGCGAGCTGGATCATGCAAGCCGCAACTTCGTGGGACACGGGCAAACCCAGATCGAGGAGATGGTGCGGGATTCCTTCGAGCGCGCGCGCTCTCTCTTCGCGGAAGCAGCGGACACGACGGCAGCAGCTTTCACGGATGAGATTCAGCGCTCCGGCCGGCAAGAGCTGGAGGGGTTCAACGAAGAAGTGCGGCGCTCCACGGATGGCGCACGGGTGCAGCTGGACACGGTGCGCGTGGAATTGTTGCAGAAGACGACGGCCGAACAAGAGGGTTTCCTGCGGCGCTTCCAGTCCTCCATGGGTGGGGCGCTCGAAGCGGGCGTTGCCGAGGCCCAGAAGAAAGTGTCGGAAGGGTTTGGGCCTTTGCTGGATTCCTGGAAAGCGATGACGGTTGCTCATCAGCAGGAAATGCAAAACATCTTCGCCCAGACCGGCGAACAAGCCGCGGAGCAGTATAAGAGCCGGTTGGAGAATGTTTCAAACCAGTGGATGCTGGCGACGGTAGCGTCGCTCGACCACCAGTCGCGGGATATGATTTCGGGAATCGCCGCGACGGCGGAAGAAAAACTTCGCGAAGCCTGCGCCCAAGTATTCGCAGGCGTGGGAGAATCCCTGCGCGAACGGCTGCGGGAGATGGCGCAGAGTTTTACGCCCCCGGTGCACCCCCCCGGGCAGGCAAAAAGCGCCAACACGGGCGCTTGATCGCCAGAGTCCCCACAGCCAAAAATAGCTATTTCACGACAATTCTTTGCAGCACGATTCGGCTGTCGATTCGCCACTTCCCTGCTGGCCCGGTATAATCCCAAAGGTTCAATCACAATGGCCAATCACTCTTACTTGCGGGTATGGACGCGCGATTTTTCACTGGAAACCATGCTTGCCGAATTCGCGCGGTTCCTGACCACCGCCCCCCTTTCGGCGACGCAGAATAGCTTTAGCGAACTGACCGTGCAGGCCGTGGACGCAACGGAGATACCTGTCGCGGAGTGGGATTTGCGCCCGCTGAAAGTAGGACCTGCCGAGGTTGTGGCGCTGGCCGTGCAGCACCTGAATGCGGACACCGCCTATATCGCGAACGCAAAATGGGACTTGTGGGGGTTCGATATCGAGAGCATGAAGTGGCAGCACAAGCCGGAGCCCCTCGTCCTGACGTGTCACGGCCAGGAGTATGACGATGGACTTGCGGCGACGGCGGGGCACTTTATGGCCGACTTAGGGTTCGAGCACTTTTTCACTGGGCACGGCGGGCTGCTGGCGCCGGGAGCGGCGTCGAATCCGTTCAATTCCTCAGATCATCCTATTGAGCATTCTTTTCGGCAATGGATGTCGGCAAGCGGCAACCTGAAGGAATATCACGCCAAGACCCGGGAGAACATCCAACAATTATTCCACTGGGTGGAAGCGATCGAGCGGGCCCTGCCGGTGGAGCGCAGCGAACTTTGGTCGGAAGGAGAGGAAAACTTTGAAGCCCGGCTGGACGCGATCCTGGCGCAGAGGTAGCGCAGTCAAATTTTGG
>DATNLB010000469.1:0-3013 GCA_035603095.1 Candidatus Acidiferrales bacterium | reverse complement strand
GCTCGTGCTGCATCTGCGCCGCGGTTGGATGAACGTGTTGCTCTCTCGCCGCAGCTTGTTCCGCTGCCGTCGGCTGCGCCGTAGTTCCGCCTGTTCCGCCATTGAAGCTCGCCCGATTGACCGTCGTTGTGTTGTTGTTGATCACCGTCTGGTTGTACGTATTGTGTATGACCGTCACGTTCACGTTGGTCACAGACCGGTTGTAGTTGAACACGCCGCCTCTCCACTCGCCGCCCGCAAACCCCACTCCGCCATATCCGAATCCATAGTTAATTCCGCCATAGAAGCCCACGTGCGGCCCCCAATACCCTGCGTGCCACAAGTAAACTCCCCCGCCCCAGCCCCAATAACCCGGCGTCCACAGCACGCCAACCGCGGGCGCCATCACCCACGTTCCGGGTACCCAGTAATAGCCGTCAGGCCCGTAGGCCCAATATCCGGGAGTCCAGATGTAACCCGGCGCGGGGCAAACCGGCTGTACGTACACGGGCAGCGCCGGCGGACCCACTCGGATCGAAACGCCTACGGCGATTTGTGCCTGCGACGCGGCCGGTATGGCCAGCAGGACCAAAACAATTAGCGGTAGCCGAAACGCTTTCATCATTCGCATGATCATCGCCTTCCTGATGCCGTGTTTTGCCTTGCTCAATGGCCCGGCTCGATGCGCCAAATCCCCCCTCTAGCGCTCCCTTCCCTTTAAACCCTTTATACCCAGAAAAGTCGCTCGGGTTCATCATCCCCGCCTTCACGTGCGTGGAAAAAGACACCCCAGGGCGAAGATGGCACACCGCTTATGGCTCCGGCGCAACAATCAAGCGCGGCGTTTATGAATCACTCCACCGCAAACTCCGCGCGAATAAAGGCCTTGATCCCTTCCTCACCCGTCAATCGCAAGCAGAGCAGGCTGCCCTCGCCTTCTAGGTCGATGTGAAAATCAAAAAATGGGCAGCACTTGCTCTCCGCGGACACCCAGTCCGCCAATTCTGCAAGTGAGACATTTTTCGGACTAAACCGGAATTCGTAACCCTTCGCCGTTTCCACGATTTCCTTCCGCGCCGCTGTCAGTTTTTCGCTCGATTGCTTGTGATGGGCCCGCTCCGCCGGATTCAGCGCCTTGATGTTGCAGTAGAACTTGCTCTGTGTCGTCGTCACTTGTTTCTCCAGGTGTGCGGTCGTCGATGAACCTTGCGATCCGACCGCGGCCGCTCCACCGTTCGCGATCAGTAGCGCCAGCGCCGCACCAGCCGCCGCCGCTCCTTTCTTGCTCAGTTTTGTAAATCGTTCCTTCTTGCTATTCATGGCTTTCCTCCAAATAGGATTTGCCACGTCCCATGCTTCGATGCTAGAAGTTAAAGTCCGCTTTAAGTCAAGCCGTATTTCAGGAACGCCATCATGAAAATCGGTGAACTCGCCGTGCGCGCCGGCCTCAACGCCTCCGCCATCCGCTACTACGAAAAAATGGGCCTGCTCGTCGCGCCCCAGCGTATCGGCGGCCAGCGCCGCTATCCCAGCGACGCTCTCCACCGCGTCCTCCTCATCCGCTTCGCCACGGACATGGGCTTCACCCTCGCCGAAATCAAACTCTTCCTCGGCGGCCTCCGCGACAACACTCCCGTCGGCCCCCGCTGGAAAAAGCTCGCGGCCCGCAAGCTCCGCGAAGTCGAGCAATCCATCGCCCGCTCCCTCAAACTCAAATCCCTCCTCCAGGGCCTCCTACGCTGCCACTGCCCCTCTCTCCAGTTCTGCGTCAATCGCCTCAGCCTCAGCCCCAACCTCCGCCGCCTTGAAAATATCCCGGATTAAACGCCGCCAATTTCCCTCTTCAAAAGAGTGAGGTTGCAAAAGCGCAGACGCAACCTGCAAGCTGAGAAGCATGCCGGAACTGCCGGATATCGCCGCCTACATCACTGCGCTCGAACCTCGCATCGTCAGGCAGCCGGTTGTTCGAGTGCGTCTTGCGAGCCCTTTTTTGCTTCGAACCGCACAACCGCCAATTACAAGTGTCGAGGGCCGCGTCGTGCGCGAACTGCGCCGAATCGGCAAGCGCATCGCGATTGGAGTCGAAGGCGATCTTTGGCTGGTGCTGCACTTGATGATTGCAGGCCGCTTGCACTGGCGGCCGCCACAGGCAAAGTTGGCGGGCCGCCACAGTCTGGCCGCTTTCGATTTTCCCAACGGCTCTCTCGTGCTGACCGAAGCTGGCACGAAGCACCGCGCATCGTTGCATGTTCTCGCTGGCGAGGAGGGCTTGCATTCCGTCGACCCGGGAGGTATCGACATCTTCGCGAGCGATCTCAGCTCGTTTCGCGAAGCGCTTACCTTCGAAAACCGCACACTCAAGAGGGCTCTTACCGATCCGCGCATTCTCAGTGGCATCGGCAACGCCTATTCGGATGAAATCTTGCATGCGGCGCAATTGTCGCCCCTCACCCTCACGCGCAAGCTGGAGCCGCACGAGTGGGAAAGGCTGTTCGCGGCGGCGCGCCATACTCTCGGCCTGTGGATAGACCGGCTGCGCGCCGAGGCCGAAGCTGGCTTTCCCGAAAAGGTGACCGCGTTTCGCAAGGAAATGGCAGTCCACGGACGTTACGGGAAGCCTTGCCCAAGGTGCGGAGAAAAGATTCAGCGGATTCGCTACGCCGACAACGAAACGAACTACTGTGCCCGCTGCCAAACGGGTGGAAAAGTTCTTGCCGACCGCGGTTTGTCCCGGCTATTGGGATCGGACTGGCCGCGCACCCTCGACGAACTCGAAGCCCTCAAGCGCCGCTAAGCCGGCGCTTTTCCGTACACATGGTCGCAGTCCCACTTGTTTTCAAAGAACTTGTGATATATCATGGTATATGACAAGTGCGGGGCTCGTTTGACGTCTTCATGGAGGTCTGCCATGCCCAAAATTGCCAAGCTCTTCATGAACGGCCGCAGCCAGGCCGTCCGTTTACCATCGGATTTCCGCTTCACCTCGCGCGAAGTCTTCATTCGCAAGGATCCCAAAACCGGCGACATCATTCTC
>DATNLB010000758.1:0-3627 GCA_035603095.1 Candidatus Acidiferrales bacterium | reverse complement strand
GACCGAGCTCGCCCACAAGGTTGGCGAGCTGACGCTTTGGAATCGCGCCGGCGGCGCGCCTTCCCTGGCTGTGGGTATGGCACAAATTTTTTCAAGCACCATCGGAGGCGAGCGCCTCCTCAGCATCTGGTACCACTTTGCTATCATGTTCGAAGCGCTTTTTATTCTTACGGTGCTCGACGCGGGTACGCGTGTGGGGCGCTTCATGGTGCAAGACCTCGGCGGCCGCGTCTGGAAGCCCTTCGGCCGCACCGGCTGGATGCCCGGGATTCTGATGTCCAGCGCCATCATTGTCGCTTTGTGGGGCTATTTTCTTTATCAAGGCGTTGTCGATCCGCTGGGCGGAATCAATTCACTCTGGCCGCTTTTCGGCATCTCGAATCAATTGCTGGCTGCGGTGGCGCTCGTCGTGGCCACCACCATCCTGATGAAAATGGGCCGGCTCCGCTGGATCTGGGTGACGCTGCTGCCGATGGCTTGGCTTGTCGTCATCACCATGACCGCGAGCTACCAGAAAATCTTTGATGCGAATCCGCGCATCGGTTTTTTAGCTTACGCCAATGCCCTGGCTGCGCAAATCGCAGCCGGGAAAATTCCCGCCGAAAAAATTGCCGAAACACACCGCCTCATCTTCAACCAGCGCCTCGATGCCGCGGTAACCGGCGTTCTTGCCGCCATGATCCTCGTTCTAATTGTCGAAGCGCTCGCGCAGTGGTACTCGATTCTCAGCCGCCGCAAAGAGCCTGTGCTTCATGAATCGCCCTACGTCGCCACGCGGTGGGCCGCGGACTTCTCTGGCGCCGCCCATGGAGACGACTGATGCGAAACGCTGCAAAGACTACGTCGCGTTTCCTGCGCCGCTTCTGGCGAGGCCTTCGCGAATGGTGCGGCGATGCCGCCTACGAAAGCTATCTTCGTTCGAAAGATACGCCATCCGGCTCGGGACGCCCACTCACGCCGGCCGAGTTCTACGTCGAGCAGCTCAACCGCCGCTATTCGCGTCCCAATCGCTGCTGCTGAAACTCTTTTCCTGCCGATGCGTGCCCATCGTTATCGCCAAGTTTCGGAGTGGGCTTCTTGAATTGACAACGGCGCGAGAGTAGACTCCCCTTATTCCCGGCTGGGCCGTTCGGATCACAATTCTTCAGGAGGGTTAAATGCGACGTATGCCTCGTCTGCTTTTGCTTCCTCTCTTTGCGCTTGCCGCCAGCTTTATCTACTTCACTTCTCCCGCGCAGGAGAAAACTTCCAAACCCGATTTTGACATGACCGCCAGCTACATCGAAGCTTGCAGCTGCGACATGTTCTGTCCCTGCTACTTCAACACCCATTCCACGAACCACATGGGTATGGGTGAGCATCAAATGGACGAACATTTCTGCCGCGCCAATCTCGTTCTAAAAGTAGACAAAGGCTTTTACAAAGACACCAAGCTGGATGGCGCCAAGGTCTGGATCGCTACCGATCTGGGCAGTGACTGGAGCACTGGCAAGGACTCCTGGTTGGTGGTGAATTTCGATCCCAGCGTCGGCAAGGAGCAGCAGGCCGCACTGGGAGACATCCTTGGCCAGCTCTATCCGATTCCGTGGCAGAAAAAGGCTATGGATACGGCTGCGTTTTCATGGAACGTGGACACAAAAACCGGTGTGGCCCACGCCAAGATGGCTAACGGCAAAGGCGAAGTCACGCTCGAGCGCGTCAGCGGCAATGATCCCCACCACGAAGTCGTCGTGCACAACTTGAAATACTGGGGGGCGCAGTCCAACGACGGCTTCCGCATGTGGAAGAGCAAGCATGAAGCCTTCGAAGGGGACGGTCATAAGTTTTCCTACGACGGGACGAATGGGTTCCTGATCACTATCCACTTTTCCGGAAATGTAAAACCCGCCTCCGCGGATTGATGGTCGGCTCGAATCGACTCAGGCAGCCGCGCTTTGCTTTCCGGCAAAGCGTTGCTGCCTGGCTAGATTTCCTCCTCGTCTTCGCTGTTGTGCTTCAGTAGTGTTGTTTTGTGCGTGATCCGGATGTTGTGGTTGCGGAGTCCGGCGAGGATGGCCCGGCGCGTTTCGGCGGGCAGCATCTCCGGCGCAAAGACTCCGACAAGATCACGCGGAAGGTATTTTATAAAAAGTGCCGCAACATGCGCCGTCGCATAGGCTACCGGCGTCGTAAAGCGTCCTTGCTGGCGAATCTGATAGAGCGTGGGAAACATGCAGTCGCTGCGGATCAGCAGGTGCTGATCTTCCTTTTTGCCGCGTTTCACCCCCTTCACCAGCACGGCCGCAGCGAATCGAGCATTCTGTAAGATTCCCTGGCGAATCAGCTTGGCAATCATGCGAGGAGAAGACGTCTGCGGGAATCGTTGCCGCGTCATTCCGCGGGACTTCGACAGTTTTCCCTGTTTGTGCCAGCGCCGCAGCCGGTCGATCTCATTCCCGCCGATTTTTACGTCGAGCTCCCGCAGGCGAATGAAGTGCGGCAAAGTGGCGACTTCATCTTGCGCCGCAAGCACCACGCGCGCGTTGCCGATGGGACTGGCAAATCGAAACTTCTCAATCTCCGAAAAGCGCTTTGCCAGTTGAAACTTTCCATTTCGATAGATCTGCGGGTGTGAAATGGCCTCGTCGAACGAAACCTCCGGCGACCATTGGGAGATGGGATCGTCGCTCTCGCTGCTTTCATACAGCCGGACGTGCACGGCTTCAACCTCGTTGAGCAGCTCCGCTGCGCGCTTCACAAGCAAGTTGGTCAGACCGGGCGCTGCTCCCGTATTGATCAGCGCCACACGGTTTTTTTCTTCAAATTTCTTTGTGTAGCGGAATTGCTCGGCCCTGAAAGGATGCCGCATCAGGTGCGAGCTGAGATCGACGTAATGCGCGCGCAACCGCAGCGCCGCGCGCAGAACAATCTCATTGAACACCGACGCCGTAGCGTTGACGATGAGCTGGCAGCCCTTCGCGGCCTTCACGATTCCACGCAGGTTTCGCGCGTTCACTTTGGTTACAGGGATGGTGCTTTTCTTGCCCAGGAAGCGCCGCGCGCGCTCCGGGTCGCGGTCTCCGCACCAAACCGTATGTCCTTGCCGCTCCAGCAATTGTGCAAGAAGAGAGCCGGTCGCTCCGGCCCCTAAAACGAAGATCCGCATGGCGTGGCCAAAACTCTATCACAATACGAAGGGCCGTCCTTAGCAGTGGTTTACCGGTGCCCCAATTGCATACTTCAGACGGGCGGCGTAGACTATGGTTGCAACTCCGACCCCTGAAGCCTACGGGAGAGATAACCCATGGCTGCTGGGGCGATACCCCGAGAAATCATCGGGGCTGAGGGTTTGGGCGGAAACACCCGGGCCTCCCGTGCTTGGAAAGGAGCGATGACACCGAAAATGCGTATTTTTTCGGCGAGCGCCCGATTCCCAGCACTGGATCGGGCGGTTTTGTTTTAGAGCTTCATTGAGCCAAGGAAGCTGGGAGCAACATCCAACAAGCAGCACGGACCATGACCCTTCACGACAAATTCGGCCGCCAGATCACGGACCTGCGCATCTCCATCACGGACCGCTGCAATTTCCGCTGCGTCTACTGCCGCTCCGCCGACCCGGAAAATTTCCGCGATCACGACGAAATTCTC
>DATNLB010000675.1:0-3643 GCA_035603095.1 Candidatus Acidiferrales bacterium | reverse complement strand
GAACGGCGCAATCTGCCCGTAACCAGCGTTGTTGACTAGTACGTCCAGACGCCCGAAGCTGTCCACCGCCAATTGCACGGCTGCCTTTGCGGCTGCCTCATCGCGCACTTCCAGCCCGACGGACTTCACCCGCTCGCCGTACTGCGCCACCAGAGGTGCCAGTTCTTCCGTCCGACGCGCACCGGCTACCACGCTGTGCCCTGCGGCCAACGCCGCCTCGGCGATGTCTCTCCCCAACCCGTTTCCGCTTCCCGTAATCAACCAGACCTTAGACATGAAATCCTCCGCTCTCCTTCTTAGATAGACGATGCGAGCTTAGACTCGGCCAGTTGGCCTCGAGCGCGAGTCTATTGTGATTACTCACTCATTTATTAGATGCAATGGCTCGTTATTTAGTTACGCCAGACCAAAACATTTGAAAGCCGCTATCCCGGTAGTGTTTTGCCTTGGATGGATTCGACGCCGTAAGGTCTACCGTCGTCTCTACCAAAGCTGCTAACGACCTCGAGATGAGTTCCACCGGGACATCGTTACGAAAGAGACCGTGCTCAATCGCGTCATGAATCATGGCTTGGAATTCAACGAACGGCGCGCTGCCAGCGTCTCTAGACTCTTTGGTGAGTACCTCCGAAACCGTTAGTTGCCCCAACACCTTGCGCTGCTTGGGATTCGCAATGCCCCAATTTACATAGCGATCCCAAACATGTCGCATCCTGGTACCAACATTCTTCTTTCGGGGGAAATCCGACATCATGGCGTCTGCGAGTTCCAGCTTAATCTCCCGGTAAAGGGCATTGATCAGATCATCCTTGGTTCTGAAGTACGTAAACAGAGTCCCCTCGGCGACGCCAGCTTGTTTTGATATCTCTGATGTTGGGGCAGCGGTAAGACCGCGCTCCGCAAATAAGCGGGTCGCGGCGTCGAGGATCGCATTCCGTTTGTCTTCGCTCTTAGGACGCGCCACTGGGCTTCTCTATCACTGAGTGTACACTCAATAATACGTGGCAAGTATGCTGATGGCAAGCCCTATCTTCGTTCCGTTTCCAGAGACGAGGCACGTGGGTTGGGAGAGACCGTTACCGAGGGTCGGACGACTCGCAACCCAAGAATTATCACGGCGTTCAAATTCGGATGGTTGCAGGGTTCATAGAAATTACTGAAACAAAAGAATCTTCGGTTGCGGCGGCCTGCAACCATCCGAATTGTTTAGTCCTGCCTTTTAGGTTGGAATTGATCCGGCTGGTGGCATAAGCAGCGTGCGAGGTCAAAAGTCATCGGTTTGCGATTGCTTCCGTATGGCCGACGATTTATCCGGAAGCTCCACGTCGCCTGTTTGGAAGAGCTATATGGCATCGACGCTTTTGACGAATCCAAGAATGGCGTTCGCAAGTCTGTCCGGAGCCTCCATTGCCGCGTAGTGACCTACGCCCTCAAGGATCACTGAGCGCACTTCGCTCGCCGCAGCCCGCGACATCGTGCCGGACGTAAAGGGACCACCGCCTGCTCCAACCGCGAGCACCGGTGCCTTCAGTCCAAGTGTCTCGGCCAGCGCCTTGATCTCAGGACCTTCCTTCAACATCGATTGATACAGGCCAATGGCTCCGCGCCAACCGTCCCGGCGCGAGTACGTGCGGACAAATTCGTTGATATCGGCATCCGTGATTTTCCCCGGATTCGCGTTCATAGACGGGAAGGCATACTTTCCCAGAAACTCACGTTCACGGCCGGCAAGGAGCATTTCAGGTATGCCGGGCGCGGCGAGAACGCCGATGTGCCAAGCTCCACCATGAGTGACATCGGCCAGCATTTCGAGTCCGAAACCCGGCAGGCCCATCTCGATTGCAGTGAAGCTAAGCACGTCTTCCGGGTGAGTCGTGGCGAGCCGAAACACGGTTGCTCCGCTGATGTCCTGTCCTGTGAGATGGACCGGCCCTAGGTTGAGGTGAGCGATCAGGAGATGAAGATCTTCCGCCGAAGTCTTGCTGTCATAGTCGCCGGGCTCATTGTCAGAGTCACCAAAGCCACGCAAATCGACCGCCAAGACCCGGTGGCTTGCTGCGAGCAGTGGAATAAGTTCTCGAAACGTCCACCACGTTTCGGGAAATCCATGTACCAAGAGAACAAGAGAGCCATGGTCTCCAGCGGAGACATAATGCAACCTTGTTCCGTTGAGATCGACTTCATGATGCGTAATCTCCGGGAAAGTGGAACCCTTCGGCGCGACTTGCAAAAGCTCCTCCTGATATCTGGAAACCTGCTTGGGCGACTTTAATCGTCTGTGAGAAGCGTTTCTGACCGATAGCGAACACAGTCACATTTTAGGTTTAAGGGTGATGCGGCTGTTGGTTAGAAAGAAAAAGCGCCGAGAGATTCCTCGCCCGTGGGCGGAATTTGTTGACTTCATGAAGGCGGATCTCCTTTGGTTGCTTTTGTGAGTCCCATCATCTTTGCGAGTTGGGCGTCGAGCATCCTCGTGGGCAGAAGTCTGGGCAGAGTCCAGTTTTTGAATCGTTGCGGCACGACCGCGTAGCGTGCCTTCGGTTTTGCTGTGGTAAGTGCCACGTGTACGGCTTCGCCCAGACGCTCAGGAGGCAATCCGTTAGTACGGGCTTCGTCGACGATGAACTTCTGGAACTTCTGCACCGCCTCCCAATACTCGGTCTCCTTGAACTCTGTCAGATCTTCTTTTTCGCCCTTGTCGTACATCGCCGTGTTCACCGTGCCAGGTTCAATGATCACCACGTCGATGCCAAACAACATTAGTTCTTCCCGCAGCGCGTCCGACATTCCTTCAAGACCACATTTCGAGGCGCTATAAGCACCGATAAGCGGGATAGCGACTTTTGCGCCGGTAGAGCTGATGTTCACGATGCGCCCGGCGGGACCCTGTCGCTTCTTATCTGTTCCCAAAAGAGGAGCAAAGGCTTGGATTACGACAAGCGGGGAGATCATGTTGACCTCTAACTGCCGCCTGTATTCGCTGGGCCTCAGATAAAGCAGTGGCCCACTGACCACAATTCCTGCATTGTTCACCAGTCCAACCAGATTCCGGTCGCCGATCATGGAGCCGACTTTCTGGGCAGCTTGATGTACAGCGTTGGCGTCCGTTATGTCCATCGTGAGAGGCACGAAGCCGTCACCGAACTCTTTTTGCAAACGATCAGCGTCGGCCTGCTTGCGTACAGAGCCGAACACGCGAAATCCCTTTGAAACAAGCACCTTTGTGGTTCCCCAACCAATTCCGGTGGAGACCCCGGTGACCACGACATCTTTGCTGTGCGCCATCGAATTTCTCCTAAGATGATGAGCTTTGAAAAACTGACACGGAAGCCTCAAACCGGTGCTGACTGCGAGCCAGCCCGGGCGAACTAGGTTTCCCGGCCAGTTTCATTTCAAATCCCCGCGCGTAGCGGGATGCTGATGGCCCGTATCGCAGCCAATCTCGTTGCATTCTTGAAATACTTGTGGGCGCATGTCGGAAAGTATTCGCGCGCCTCTGCACTCTCGCACAGACGAAGGATCTGAAAGCTCGCACGAGTAGCCGACCGCCTTGCCGGGAAGCGTCGCGAACGCAGCCGCAGCCTTCTCCTTTGTGCGCGCCGTCCCCAGCACCAGAGCGCCTCGCAGCGCGAGCACGCGACAC
>DATNLB010000203.1:0-24122 GCA_035603095.1 Candidatus Acidiferrales bacterium | reverse complement strand
AGCGACACGGGCAAAGAGAGTATCGATGATATCGCCGTTTTCAAGGAGCGCTATCGCTTCGCGTTTCCGACGGAACCACCGCCACTAAATCTTTCCCAGCCAGAAGTGCGTGAGCGATTCGCTGTGGAGGAACTCGACGAGCCCATTGCCTCTGCGGCGACGGGCTCTTACTTTGACGCGTTGCCGCTGGACGAAGAGGTGCCGGACGAGATCCTTGAGTTCTTCCAGCCGGAAGCGGAAGAGCATCTCCAGGTCGTCAGCGATTGCCTCATTTCGCTGGAAGGCAACAACAGTCCGGAGGAGATCAATAAACTCTTTCGCG
The DNA here is from genome assembly GCA_035603095.1 of Candidatus Acidiferrales bacterium. Classification (GTDB taxonomy): domain Bacteria; phylum Acidobacteriota; class Terriglobia; order Acidiferrales; family UBA7541; genus Acidiferrum. The sequence goes on along the minus strand of DATNLB010000203.1, from coordinate 23,800 downwards.
CCATTCACACCGTAAAAGGCTCCGCAGCGCAAGTCGGACTGAAGAGATTGGGAGCAATTGCACACCGCGTCGAGGATTTGATCGGCCGTTTGCGCGATGGAGAAATTGAACCATCGCCGGCGGTCGTGGATTTGTGTCTTGAGTCTGTGGACGTTTTGAAGAAGACGCTTCACCGGCAGTGGACCAGTGAAGTCGAGATGCGAACGGGCCTCGATTCGCTGTTGGGCCGCATCGCGGAATTTGCTCCGCCCGACGCGGAAGATGCGGAAGTTTCGGCCGAGTCCGCGAGGATGGCGGAACTTCGGCAAGCGAGCGAAATCGAACCCACAACAAAAATCGCCACACCCGCGAAAAAGCCTGGGAAACAATCCGCAAGCGGCACTTCGACCGCAAAATCGGTTCGAATTGCGCTGGCCCGGCTTGACCGCATGATGAATACAGTCGGTGAACTGGTCATTAATCGTACACGCATGGTCGGCCGCGTCGCGGAACTCGAAAAGCTCGTCGATACGCTGAGCTTCTCGAAAGAGCGGCTGCAGGGCAAAGTCGCCGAATTCCAGGAAAAGTACGAATTCAACCGCATCAGCAACAACCGCGGCGCCCAAGGAACGTGGAAGTCCGAGCCGACACCAAAGATGCTTACGAGCGCGGCTGCTGGCGACACATCGTTCTGGTCCGAATTCAGCGAACTGGAAATGGACCGCTACGACGATTTCAATATCTTGTCGCGGTCGATGGCCGAGATTTCAGCGGACGTCAACGAGGTACTCTCGCAACTGCAAGGGTTCATCGGGCGCGTTGAAGGCGATATCGACGAATTCACGAAATTGGCGCATCACCTGCAGGACGAGATTACGGCCGCGCGAATGGTTCCGATTGGTACGCTCTATTCGCGATTGTCGCGCGCCGTTCGCGATGCGGCGAATTCGACCGGCAAGCATGTCGAGCTGGATCTTTCCGGAAGTGAAACCGAGCTCGACAACAATATCATTCAGCAGATTTCCGATCCGCTGGTGCACCTGGTGCGCAACTCCGTGGCGCATGGCATCGAGCACAGCGGTGACCGCACCGCCGCCGGCAAATCCTCCACCGGGAATATCATGTTGCGTGCCTATCACCGCGGCAACCACATTTACATCGAGGTCGAGGATGACGGCGGTGGAATCAATTACGAGCGCGTGAAGCAAAGCGCGATCGAACGCGGGCTAGTTTCCGAGGAGACTGCCGACCGGCTCACGGAACGCGATCTTCGGGAGATGCTTTTCCATCCCGGGTTTTCAACCGCCCCCGTGAAAACGGAACTGGCTGGGCGTGGCGTCGGGCTCGATGTGGTGCGCGCAAACCTTAACGCGCTTAACGGCGAAATCGATATTCAGAGCACGCGCGGCAAGGGCACGAAGTTTACGCTCAAGGTCCCTCTCACCCTGATTATTTCCCCGGCTCTATTCGTGCGTTGTGGCACGACGAATTTCGCGCTGCCATTAGCAGTCGTCGAGGAAATCCGCCGGCTGCGCGCCGATGAAATCGAGGACATCGGCGGTAAGTTGCTGACCAAGGTACGCGACGTGGTTACCGAGGTCGTGCGTTTAGATACGTATTTGGGGTTGCCGCCTCTCGAACCGATGAATGGTTACTTCCGGATGGTGGTGGCAAACGCAGGAAACCGGAAGATTGGTCTTGTTGTGGAAGAAGTTCTTGGCAAGGACGAAATCGTTATCAAGAACCTGGGCGAATACTTGCGCCGGGTAAAACTCTTCCCGGGTACGACGATTGCGCCCGATGGCAGCCTTATTCTGCTGATCGATTTGAACCGCATGGTGGCGACAGAGCCGAGCGAGCGCCGGCCCATACAGGCGAGCGCCAGCGCCGCGCGAATTTTTGCGCCGGGCTCGACGGCGATTGCCCGCGGAAGCATTCCATCCGAGGCCATCGACCGCGTCGAGCAAGAGCGCGTCATCGTGGTGGCGGACGACTCCATCAGCGTGCGTAAGTTCGTCGGCCGAATGCTCGAGAAGAACGGCTACCGCGTGAAACTGGCGGCGGATGGGCTGGAAGCGGCCGAACTGGTGACGCAGCACGGCTGCCATCTGGTTATCACCGACCTCGAAATGCCGCGCATGACAGGTTACGAATTGATGGTGCAACTGCGCCAGAGCCCTTCGACGCGGCGCATTCCCGTGATGGTGGTTACGTCGCGCGCGGGGGCAAAGCATCGCGATCGCGCGATTAAGGAAGGCGCCACCGCATTCCTGACCAAGCCGGTGCAGGAGGATCAATTGATCGCGGCGGTCGAACAACTTATAGGAACGGAGGCGCCACGCACCGTCGCGCCGGTAGCGTAAGCGAACAATGGCGCCCAACAACAAAAAAATTCGCGTGCTTGTCGTGGAGGATTCTGCATTCATGCGGAAGGTCCTTGAGGGTATTTTCAACGCTGACGAGCATCTGCAGGTCGTGGGCAACGCCAAGGACGGCCGCGAAGCCGTTGCGCTGGCGGAATCACTGAAGCCTGATGTCATCACCATGGACATCAATATGCCTCACGTAGACGGACTTCAGGCCACTGCCGAAATCATGACCACGAATCCGCGGCCCATCGTCATCGTCAGCTCGGAATCGCACGAAGGCGCTGCGAGCACTCTTCGAGCGCTGGAACTCGGCGCGATTGAATTTGTAGCCAAGCCATCAAGCGCCATCGACCTCGACATGCAGAGTGTGAAGGAAGACCTTCTGCGCAAGGTGCGGATGGCGGCCAAAGTGCGTGTCGTCCGCACCGCTTCACGCCTGGCCTCGACGATTCAGAATGCCATCGGCTCCAAGACTCCGCCCCCCGCACCGGTGAGCACCCGCCTCGCGCCGACCTCTGGACTAGATCAGCGCTTCCCGGTAGTCGTGCTGGCAGCGTCGACGGGCGGGCCAGCGACTGTTATGCGCATCGCTCCAGGGTTCACGAGAGACTTTCCTGCCGCAGTAATTCTGGTGCAGCACATGCCCGCAGCGTTCACAACGCAATACGCCGCCCAACTCGCCGAATTCACCGGAATCCGCGTGAAAGAGGCGGAAGCCAATGAGTCGCTTCAGCCAGGAACGCTCTATATCTGTCCAGGCGGTCAGCATCTTCGAGTTACCTCCACCGGTCGAATCCAGCTTGACGGGACCAGCGGCCGCATTAATGGTTATCTGCCGAATATTGACGCTACCATGGAATCCGTTGCGGCCTTCGCCGGCCCATTGAGCATTGCGGGCGTTCTAACAGGCATGGGTAACGATGGGGCTAGTGGGGCCAAGGCCATCAAGACGGCGGGAGGTCTGGTGGTGGCGCAGGACGAAGCAACGTCCGTGATTTTCGGCATGCCCGCCGAGGCCATCAAGGCCGGCGCTGTCGATCAGGTGCTTGGGATTGACGACATTTATCCCGCCATCGAAAAACGCGTCCTGGGAATCTGCCGCACGGCGCCGGCGGGAGTTCGCTGATGCGGCTGGCAACCCCAGTGAAGGCGAGTCCGGCAAAGACGGAACAGATCATTCTGTTCCGCGTCAGCGGCCAATTGTTCGCCATCTCTTCCGCTTCGGTACAAGAGGTGCGCAGCGCGGACAGCATGTCAGGCGGGGCGACCGAAATCAGTGCCCCCGGGCTTCGAAAAGTTCGCCACGTCCTGCGGCGCGGGGACAGGTCACTCTTCATCGTCAATGGCGCCATGCATTTTGGATTGCATGCGGCGGAGGGAGCACAGTTATTTGTGCTGCGCAAGACGCGCACGGCCCTGTTGATCGATGGCATTGAGAAGATGACGACTATGACGCGGCTGCAGGCGCTTCCACTCTCCTTCTGTCACGAAGAGCGGCAATGGTACCGCGGACTGACGGCACTCGATCAGACGGTCGTACCAGTAGTGCATCCGGAAGGGTTTTTGTCGCCCGAAGAGCTGACTCTGCTTGATGCCGCTCTTTTGGAAGCGGACAAGACGGCAAGCGAGAATCTTGAGAGGACAAGCGCCGCGCAATGACGGTATCGACCGAACCCGAACTGCAATCCTTCGTCCTGCTGCGGCTGGGCGAACGGAGGTTCGCCGTCTCGGCGAACCAGATTGCCGAACTCGTTGCTCCAAGCCGTGTTTTTCGCTTTCCCCACCGAACACCGAAATTGGAAGGTGTGATCCTGCGACGAGGCCGGATCGTTCCGGTATGCGACGTTTCCGAAATGTTGCTCGGGAAACGCCTGACTTCCCGCCGCTTTTACCTGATCGCCGTGCGCAACTATGGAGCGCAGCGGGAATGGGTAGCGGTGCCGGTTACGGGTGAATGCGAATTGATCAAAGCGGAGATGATGGCGGCGGTCGAATCCGATGCGCCTCACGTCGCGGGGTGGCTGTCGCATGACGGCGATGTGATCGAAGTCTTGAATCTCGACGCAATCACGCCCGGCCCGGAACATGTGCTCGCGGAAGCCGCGGCACTGCAAAGACCGGAGGCGCGACCGTGATCCCCGCCGGACGTTCCGCGAAAATTCTTCTCATCGACAGCAACGTATATTTTACAAAGCGGCTTGGCGATGCGTTGAAGCGCGAAGGCTTTGAGGTCGTGACCAGTACGCAAGCCGGTTTCGCGCTCACAACGCTCGAATACGACACGCCCTCTGCCATTCTCTGCGCGACAAACATGCGGGAGATGGGTGCTCTGGAAATTGCAAGGATCATTCACGCGGACTCCAAGAACTCCAATCTGCCCGTTATCGCGCTTGGCGATGGAAGCCAGCGCGCGTTGATGGAAGCATTTCAGGCCGGCTGCGACGATTACATCGACCGCAACCGGCAACCTGCGGTGATTGCTGCCCATATAAAGCAGATCATCGTCAGCAAAGCGGAGGGGTTTCAACCCACGCAGATGCTTGCCCAGTCCGACACAAGTCTCAGCGGCAACTTGACGCACCACGACCTCACGGGCGTGATGCAGATGCTAGGGCACGCGCATCAGACGGGCGCATTGCACATCAACGCCGGTGCAACGGACGGTGTGCTGTTCTACGACGCCGGGGAGATCACGCACGCAGAGTGCGGCACTTTGTTTGGCGATGAAGCCGTCATTCATATTTTGAAAAACTGCGGAAACAGCACCGAGGGGGTCTACAAATTCTCCTACGGGACCACCTCGACACAGCGCACCGTGCTGCGCTCGGCCACCGATCTTATGCTGGATGCCATGCGCGAATTCGATGAAGGAACGCGTGACATGGCGGACAAGGAAGCACAATGAGCGAAGCGATGACCGTTCCGCCCCTGGGCGAAACTCTGGCCAAGCGGACACCCACCGTCTACTTCATCGATGACAGTGCCACCATGCGCGAAGTCATCAAGATCGCTTTTCGCCGCGAGAATATCAATGTGATTACTTTTGCCGACGCGGCCTCGGCACTGGCACAATTCGAACACAACCGCCCCGATGTGGTGATCACCGACGTGATCATGCCCGATCAAGACGGCTACTCCGTCTGCAGCCAAATCAAGCAGCATCCGGAATTCAGCCAAACGCCGGTCGTGTTGATGTCCGGCGTAGTCAATAAGAGCGTCGCCGACAAAGCGGTTTCGGTTAAAGCAGATGAACTGATTCGCAAACCCTTTCAGCCCCAGGAATTGATTGCGCGGGTGAAGAGCCTCCTGGAGCCTAAGAGCGCCACGCCCGTGCCGGTGGCTGAGCGCTCAACACCTTCGAATGCTTTGAGCAATCTATTTTCGCCGGCCCCGGTTCCAGTCGCGCCCCGCAATGTCGCGCCTCCACCGCCAGCCGCTGCTACACCGGAGTCTGCCTGGCCACGAGCGCTTGCCGAGGCGTTCACCCCTCGGCAGCCTTCGCAGCCACAGCACGACCCCCAGCAATCGATCGCCGCCCCGGTCCGGCCTGCTCCGACGGTGGCCGACGTCCAGAAGCTTCGCGTCGAGATTGCCCATTTGGATTTGCTGGTAAAGAAGCTGCAAGCGGAGCTTCAAATCGAGCGGCAATACAATCAAGCTCTGGAAACACAGATTCGCACGCTCACGGAAGTGCGCTAGCTGCGCGAAAGCCGGGCTCCTGCTTCCTCTGATCGGTCGTCTCACCGCGCGGACAGTGGATAGGAGCGGGCGAAACTGCCCTCCTGTTCAACTTTATTTTGCCTGTACTCTTAATCAATAGTACACTTTCCCCCATCGAAACATTATTTAGCTGAGTGTTTTGCAGGGTGGGAGAAGGAATGCACCTAAAATCAATTCACGTTAAAAACTTCCGAGCGTTGGAAGAAATCCATGTTGATCTCGATAGCCGGGTCAGTGTGGTAGTTGGCCCAAATGCTATTGGGAAGACAACTCTGTTGGAGGCTATCAGGTTGGTTAAAGCGGTAGTAGCCCCCCGCTCGACAAATGAGCCGACTCAGGCACTCCTAGCCCTGGGTGCCGCAGTACCTTACAATCCACAGAAAATACTTCCGACTGCAATTGCACGCGACCCGAAACGGCCCGTCGAAATTCGATGCAGATATAGATTGGAAGTGACTGAGATTGAAGCTTTGGCGGCGGCCATGCCCGAGCTTGCCACAGATTTTACGCTTAACACGACGGGTAGAAACCCTCAGAACGCAAACTTCAACCTAGCTTTCCTATCGTCACCAGCGGGACAAGCTGCTCTCACTGCAGCCGAGAAAACTCTCAAGGGCGTAATCGAGGGAGTTCGGAAAGGGGCGCAAGACTTACATCTTGATTTGCAATTCGATCCAATTTCGAGCCGGTTTAGCAGTAACGATGTTATTGGCGGCACAATTTTCGGTTTCCTTGACGGCAGAAATGTTCCAAGTCAGACTTTTTTCAGCTATTTCCCCGCCGACCGCGCTTTGCCACCGGGTGAGCAGCCTGTCCAACTAGGCGCTGCAGATGCCGGGAACCAGATCGAGTCGCACGTTTCACAACCACAGCTAAAGTACTCACGGTTAAAGAACACGATTTTCAACGCCGTCGTCACGGGCCCAAACGAACGCGAAGAACTCACGAAAGAATTCGAGCGCATCTTTGAGGGTATTCTGAAGGGTAGGAAGCTTGTAGGAGTTGGCGTCAACAAAGTTGGACTACTCTCTATCGGCGTTCAGGACGTTGAGACTGGAAGGACATTTGAACTCGATGGAATGAGTAGTGGCGAAAAGGGACTAATTCTGACGTTTTTATTGATTGGCCGATCTCTGGTAGAGGGTGGCATCATTCTGCTAGACGAGCCTGAATTGCATCTCAATCCGGCGGTATGCAAGGACCTTCTCTCATTTCTGGTCGATAACTACATTGTCCGCAGAAATCTTCAAGCAATTATATGCTCCCATTCCCCTGAAATTCTGGCAGGCGCTTTCGAAAAAGATGAATGCTCACTTTACCATTTGGTTTCAGAAAAGGTTTTGAGTAAGGTTCATTACAAAGATGAAGAAGAAATCTCCCAGGCCTTGAGCAGATTAGGAACATCTGAAAGTGAAGGGCTACTGTACAAGGCTACAGTCTTTGTCGAGGGCCCCGAAGATGTCGACTTACTTCAGGTCGGTTTTGGCGATCTCCTTCGACGTCACAAAGTGAAGGATTTGGGTGGCCGGCGTGAGGTGGAAAAGCAAATCGAACAGCTTCAAGAAGCCGAAAAAAAGGGTACAAAGCTGTCTCCTAGGTATTTTATTTTTGATCGAGACGGAGTTCCGAGCGCGATCAAAGACTCCGAGGCCGTGAAGGTGTTGCAATGGGATCGCCGATGCCTGGAGAACTATCTGATCGACCTTGATGTTCTTACCGAGTTTCTGAAGGATGGAGACGTTGTGAAGGATCCTCTGCCGAACCAAGGTGAAGTTAGCAAGGTCATCCGTGAACTTGCGATGTCGCAAATTGATGAATTTGCAGCGCGTGAAGTGTATTCAAGTTACGCATTCGATGATCCCAACCTTCGAGCACATGAGATTCGCGGGAAGAACCTAAATGAGATTGCAGATGTTTTGGTTGCGCGACTGGAAAAGATCAAGGGTCAGATTGAGCCAATTATCGGCGCAGATTGGAAAGCAAAGTTTATAGGGCAATGCGAGGACAATCGACGACAGAAAGTATTGGTTTGGGAAGCAAGATGGGCTGATGTTTGTGATGGGAAGCGTCTTTTCACCGAACTATATCGGCAACGCTCGTTTAAGTTGTCCCTTAATAAATTCAAAAAAAGGGTGATGTTAAGCATGAGAAGCGTACCGACAGTGAATTGGCGTTCTATTGAGAGTCTTTTGAAGCGACTCGTTAAGGAATAGATTACACAAATGAGAATCAACCTAATCGGCCTGTCCACACCATCCGAATGGAGAGATTGCCGCTACAGCGGCTTGAAACATGCAAATCGATGCGGCCTAGAGTTGAAAACTCGCAAAAGGAAACAAAGTTAAGTCGGTGTAAATAGGGCTCGATACACGCCATACGGTAGGGGAGCTACCGGGCATACATTTCCGTGTCAATTCCGGTTGAAAATTCCCCGAAAGGGCCTCGGACGGAGTGGAGCCCAGCGCCGTCTTTTGGCGCATTTTGGGCGTAACGGAGTCCGAGGCCATGGAACGAGCTGCGGCCTCCGCTCCTTCCTGTCCTCGAGGCGGCACCAGGCCGGCGTTGCGGCGATCCTTCAGCCGGTAGCTCTCGCCGCGAATGTTAATGGTCGTCGAGTGATGCAGCAGCCGGTCTAGAATCGCTGTGGCGATGATCGAATCGCCAAAGATCGATCCCCAGTCTCCGTAGCCTTTGTTCGAGGTCAGGATGATGCTCCCGCGCTCGTACCGCGATTGCGCGCGCTACTGATAGGAGCTTTGTTCCTCGATTTCCAATTGAGCTTTGAATCTAAGGCTCCCTTCGCACGTATGGGGCGAGAATTCGAGGCGGGGCAGTGCATTCCGCACCCTAGCCACTGGCTTAATCTTGCAAAGCTACTTGGAATTTCGCTCGCTAAGTGAAGCGGTCGCCGCCTTTGCCCGCCGCGTCGCATTGCATATAGAATAGTCGGCTTAGTCGGCTTATAGATCGACGTTTGGGGAACACTGTTATGTGGAAATCAATTGAAGACCTTGATGTCGAGACTAGGTCTTTGCCGAACCTTCCTGGGCTCAATACCCTCTACGCTCTAAGCAGATTTTGGAAGGGGTGTGTTTTCTCAGGGGACTACAGAGCCACCGAGGAATGGTGCTCAGCCCTGAAATTCTCAACCGCCGGGCAAGAGACGTTTGCGGAGTTGTCATCAGTATTGACTGGCATAGGGACTGCGGACGTAACACTCGCCTTTTTTATGAAGTTCTTTCATCACGATCTATTCTTCGATTATCAGGAGAGCGACTCTACTAAGATCCGCGAAATCCTCGGGAGGGAGCTTCTTCAAGAGAGAGTGCGCCTACCGCACCGGTTTGGCCGTTCACTCTACGACCGATTCAATGATACTTATTTGGATACAAGAACAGACCACTTGATGAGCGAGGACGTGCTGCGGCTGCTGCAGGGCACTTCGATTGGAGTTTATCAGCTCGGTCGTCTGATTTCCGGCCCGCTGGGGATTATTGAGTCAAAGGCATTACGCTATGTGCCGCCTATATTCGAGTTGCCCCTCTGGCATTGTTCGGACACAGGTTGCAAGGCGCTGCACGACGTCCGTTTTGTACACCCTAATATCCCTGTTGTCGAAGCATCATCTCGAATCGGAAAGGCTTTAGATGACCGTTTAGGCCCCGAGGCCGAATGGAGCGGGACTTTGACTTCGCAGCTGCGTATGGAAGTCCCGCGTTTCTATGTCGATCTTCCAGCGTTGCTTGCAGATTGCATCATCGGGGAGGAACTTGCCGTCCTTCTCGAAAGAGCTCTGGTTAGCGACCAGGGTGCGCTTCTGCGAGGCGTATTAGCGTTGCCACCGCGCCGTAAGCGCGAGGCTGATGGCCCAGCAAAGGACGTAGCGTCGCGCCAATCTCCAGAGGCGCAATTGCAGCTTCTTTTGGTGCTTCCCGACAAGGACCTCGTTGGGCTCATCGATGATGCAGTCATCTCGCGTGCGATTAGGATACCGCTCGGGGAGACACGGGAAGTTAAATATAACGTCCCCATGCATTCTGGCGACTCAGATTCACAGCTCTCGGCACTAGGCATCCGTTCGGTTAGGTGGGATCCTGTCGTCAATTTAACTCGCGCAATCTGGCGCGCGTACCAGTTGCTGGGCCTTCCGAGTGAACTCGAATGGCATGTTAGGAGCAATGAGGCCAAGTCGCCATACGAAGCGCTCGTTGCGTTTATTCGCAACCGGGGTCCTGCTGAGTCCATCCGGGAGCTCGTCCTTTCAAGCGCCAGGATTACAACTGCAGTTTGTGACGATCTGCACATTCCACTAACGTATGCGAGTGGGAGCAACGGCCAAAAAGTAGATCACCTGTTGTGGAAGTTGGGATTCAATCCGATGCAATTCGACGACTCAATTTCTAGATTTAAGGCACGTCTTTCCGAATTCAATGAAGTGATTCTGACCTGCACGCCAATCACCACAGAAGATGCCCGCGAGCGCGTTCGTGCGGCCGGTGTGAATGTCTTTGTATCTCTTGAGGATTTCTTGGATCGTCTGGTGAGTTATAACGTATGGCTTCTCTCGTCAGACCATTTCCTCGTGACAGAATTCAGATACTCTTCGGCTGACGCACGTCGATCAGTGGCTCGTACGCTAGGCGCACCATTGCCGAGTGGCGATGTTGGTATTTCGTGGGACATCCTTGGCGGAAACCCCTTGGGGACGCTACTTCGATACCTTCGTGCGACCGCGGACTGGATCCAAGGCCTGCCGGGCACGGATCGCAAGGCAGCCGAAAGGCCCGAGAAAGATCTCCCACATTTCGCCGATAACGAATATCTGAAATTCCCTTTCCGGCATAGCTCGCTGTGGGCAGATTCAAATTTAACTGAGCTACAGTGGCATTCAGAATTCTTCGCGCGCATTGTAAAGCTCATAGAAGAGGCCGAGCCAGCAAGTCTTCGGAACGGGCTGGATCACTTCCGCGAGGCCGATCAGTTTCCTTCGGCGGATAAGCTTTTGGCCTGTGTCGCTCGGCTTGGACAGGCGCTGGAACTTGCTGACGTGCAGCGTTTCCTTCCAAAGGTGTACTGGCGGTTTGGTCGGACGGGCGACCGGTTTGGTGCCACCGTGAATGAATTTCGTGATTACGCCGGGCGGTTAGTCTTAACCTATGGTCCAGCGTTGGTCTCAGGGCTAGACGCTGTTTCTTACAAGACCGCATATGTATTGGCCCCTGGGAATCTCCTCGGCTCCCCGAATGCCTCGCTGGTCTTCCAGCTTCAGGAATCTAGCGAGTTCTCGGCGTATTGGGAGGACTACCCAAGGAGGAGGCGAATTCAAGCAGCAAACGGGAAACAAGTTCCAGTGCAAGATAACCCGGCGAGCTGCGGCGGGGCATCGCCACTGTCGAGTCAGGCTGGCTCTAGCATTCCCACGCCGGGATAAGCCGGATGCGCCTAGCAACCCTGCTCGCAGACGTGTAGGAGGGCAGTTTCGCCCGCTCCTATCCCCTATCCCCGCGGACAGTTGACGCTCGAACACGGATTCAGTAGCCTCACTTTGCAACGTTCACTTGTCGTTTTGCATTTCTTGTTCTGATCAAGGGGGACCCGCGATGGGCAACAAGAGCGACTCGGCTATCTCTCGCCGTGAATTTGCGCGGCGCGCAGCTTTTGTTTCCGCGGCGGCGTCGTTGGCGCCGTCAAATCTTCTGACTCCTGAGTCTATCGCCGCACCGCTGCCGACCCAGCAGCCCGCGAATGCGCCAAAGCTATCACCGGAAGGCCATGCCGAGGTTGAATCACGGATTCAGTCTATCTTCGCCCAATACGGGGACCGGCTCTCTGACGCTCAGAAAACCGATATTCGGCGATTGGCAACCGAAGCGCAGCCACCGCTCGATCGTCTGCGCGCGTTTGCGACGGATAACGGAGATGGGCCGGGGCTTTACTTGAAACCTTTGATGGAGCGCGAAAAGAACCCCTCGCCGGTGCCGGCAAAACCGAAACCGGCCACTGTGCCTAAGAATTCCTGAGGAGCATCACGAATGCCTGGCGAAGAGATTGTTTATCTCTCTGTAAGCGAACTAGCGAAACGCATTGAGTCAAAGAAACTCTCGCCCGTCGATCTTACGCAGGCATATCTCGACCGCAGCCAAAAATTCGGGCCGCGATTTAACGCCTACGCCCTCTTGACTCCCGAGATTGCCCTTGAGCAAGCCAAGGCAGCCGAAAAAGAGATCCAGCGTGGCCATTACCGTGGCCCGCTGCACGGGATTCCTTACGCCGCGAAAGATTTGCTGGCAGTGAAAGGCCTTCCGACCACCTGGGGCGCCAAGCCCTATGCGAACCAGGTATTCGATTACAACGCCACAGTGATCGACCATCTGAAACGCGTGGGCGCGGTGATGCTCGGCAAAGCATCCATGATAGAACTCGCCGGCGGAATGGGCTACCGCTTCGCCTCCGCGTCCTTGCAGGGCGAGGCCAAGAATCCCTGGGACACCACGTGCTGGACTTGCGGCTCTTCCTCCGGCTCAGGCGCTATCGTGGCCGCTGGCCTGGCGGCCTTTGCTATCGGCACGGAAACTTGGGGTTCGATCATCTGCCCTTCGGCTTTCTGTGGCGTGAGCGGACTGCGGCCTACCTATGGACGCGTCAGTCGTTACGGTGCGATGGCGCTCGCGCCTTCGATGGACAAGATCGGCCCGATGGCTCGCAGCGCAGAGGACTGTGCACGCATTTTCGCCGCGATCGCGGGTCACGACTTAAAGGACCGGGGAACGGTGCCCATTGATAAAGGCGCGTTCACCTATTCGCCGTCCATGGAATTGCATTCGCGGCCACTAAAGATCGGCTGGCTCACGAATGCATGGAAATCTCTTGCACCTGGCGTCGCAAAGCCCATCGAAACCGCAAAGAGGGTCCTCAAGACATATTTTTCGAGCGTGAAGGATGTCGCCTTGCCTGTTGGCCCCTGGGAGGATGCCGGCAGCATCATCGTTGCCGTGGAGAGCGCTGCTTCTTTTCGATCACTGATTCGCTCCGGGCGAGTGAGCCAATTGTCCGATCCGCTGGGACAAATCGCCGGCTATGTGAACGAGCAGTATTCCGCTGCGGACTATCTGCAGGCCCTAAAGGTGAGGGAGATCGTCCAAAAGAAAATGGATGCTCTGTTTGAGACGTTCGATATCATCGCCACCGCCGCGCAGCCCATTTCAGCAACGCCGCTGACGTTGAATCTCGAGACCGATCTGGCTTTTCCCGATCCTCTCGGCGGCATCGGCAATATCTGCGGGCTTCCGGCAATGTCCGTTCCTTGCGGATTCACCGAGAAGAATCTCCCGGTCGGGCTGCAATTTGTGGGCAGAGCGGGTGACGATTTTGCGGTTATCCAGGCAGGACGGACCTTCCAACTGCATACCGACTGGCACAAGAAACATCCGAAGATTCGTTAGGAATCGGCCGGCCGTCTTAGGTGGTGGGACATATGCGGATGACTTCACGATTGCTTCAGGATTTCGTGAACGGCGCGAAAAAATGACTGCACGAGAGACAGGATAGCTTCTCACAATAGCCGGCTTTTACTACCATTCCGCGCATGTTACGCTCCCTCCGTTCTCTGACAACGCGGACGCGCCTTCGTCACTGTCTGCGCGGGCACCCCCGAGGAGGCAATTCTGCTATGCACGATATTTGGAAAGATATGTTCGTCATGGGGCTTCCCCTGGCGGAAAAGATACTTCGGCCGATCATCGTTTATGCCTTCCTGGTGGTCAGCCTCAGGCTCTCCGGGAAGCGCGAGCTCGTCCAGCTCAATCCGTTCGATCTAGTCGTCCTGCTGACGCTCTCGAATACGGTGCAGAACGCCATCATCGGCGAGGATAACAGCGTCCTCGGCGGAATCATTGGCGCTACTTCCCTTCTGGCAACCAACTATCTCGTCGTTCGCTTCCTCTACGATCACAGGAAACTCGACCAGTTGGTCGAAGGAAGAGCTGATGTCTTAGTCGAAGGCGGCAAGGTGCGCACGCAGAATTTGAAGAAGGAGCTGATCACCGTGTCGCAGCTCGAAGCGGCTGCACGCAAGCAAGGCTTCGATTCGCTCTCTGAAGTCCAACAATGCGTGCTCGAGCCCGGCGGGACGCTCACATTTGTCGGGAAAAAGCCAACAGGCGAGGACGTGCGCCATCAGGAATTGGTTGGGAAGCTGGAACGTCTGACACAGGAAATCGCACTGCTGAGAGGTTCACAACCGCCGGCACGTGCTTAGTTTAGTGAAGGAAGAAGCCTGTCGCCGCGAAGGCCATCCCCACGGCGCCGATGAGCACGCCGCCGAACCAGAATCCCTTCCGCTTGGTCAAAAGCGTGATCGAGCAGATGACCAACCCTAGTTCCAGAAGCGCCTCCCCACCATCAAATCGATCGGCTTGGCGAACCGTCAAATCGCGCTCATCTTCCAAATTTTTCGCCTCTTTGCTGACATCGACTTTGTCGCCCTCGTAATGCTCGACTTCCTTTGCGTATTTCTCTTTCAGTTCTTCGCCCATCTGCTTGTTCAGCGGTGCCATCAACTTCACCACGTCGGAGAATCCCTGGGCTTCGTGAAGGCGGACGCTCTTCGCCTGGTACTGTGTCCAGCGGCTGGCGGCCTGAGTTTCAAGGCGCAACCCTTCGGTGTGCGCCCGGTGACCCAGCAACGACGCACCGGCCACTAATACCGCCAGAATCGAGATTGTAATCGACACGGGGAGGACCAACGGATGGTCCTCGGACCCGTGATGGCTCTCGGGGAGTTCGATACCTTCGCTCATCCCTCTACTCGCCTTCTCCGGGAATCAGACCGCAGAATCAGAAGAAATGACCTGCAACGATTCGTGCGCCGCCGCCAGCGTACGGTCAATATCCTGGGACGTGTGGGCCGCAGAAACAAAAGCAGCCTCGAACTGTGACGGCGCCAAAAATATGCCCCGGTCGAGCATTTCGCGGAAAAATTTGGCGTATCGCTTGGTGTCGGAGCGCTTGGCATCCGCGTAATTTCTTACCGGCCCCGGTGTGAAGAAAACCGTCGAGAGGGAGCCGATGGCATTGATCTGCGAAGGAATTCCTGCATCTGCCAGTTCCGCGCGGAGACCAAAGACCAGCCGTCGGGCCAGTTGCGTCATTTCGTCGTACAACCCAGGCTTTGTCAGCTGTTTGAGAGCAGCAATGCCCGCCCTCATCGCCAGGGGGTTTCCCGCGAGCGTGCCCGCCTGATACACCGGCCCGAGCGGCGCAACATGGTCCATCAATTCTGCGCGCCCGCCATAGGCCGCTACGGGAACGCCGCCACCGATGATTTTCCCGAGTGTCGTAAGATCCGCTTCGATTCCTAAGAGTTCTTGCACGGAACCATTGTGCAGACGAAATCCTGTGATCACCTCATCGACAATCAGGAGCGCGCCGTTCTTCTTCGTGATTTCATGTAACCCCCTCAAGAAACCCGTCTCCGGAGGAACAACTCCCATGTTGGCGGCGATGGGCTCGACGATGATCGCAGCGATTTTATCCTTATGCTGGAGAAATACGCGTTCGACCGCGTGGAGATCGTTATAGGCTACGTTCAATGTCAAAGCGGCCAGCGCAGCGGGCACTCCCGGACATTCGGCAATTCCGAGCGTAGCGAGACCAGAACCCGCCTGCGACAGGAAGCTGTCCGCGTGTCCGTGATAACAGCCCTCAAATTTGACGATGAAGTCGCGCTTCGTCACTCCTCGCGCCAGCCGTACGGCGCTCATCGTTGCTTCCGTGCCGCTGGAGACAAACCGAATCTTTTCAATGAAAGGAATTGCCCGTGTAATCAGCGTAGCAAGCTCAAGCTCCAGCTCGGTCGTCACACCAAAACTTGTCCCGCGGCGTGCCTGGTCGGCGATTGCCTCGCTGATAGCAGGATTGGCATGTCCCACGATCATTGCGCCCCAAGAGCACACAAAATCGAGCAGCTCGTTTCCGTCCGCGTCGTACAGGTGTTGCCCGCTGCCGCGCTCGATGATCAGCGGCTCTCCACCGACGGACCGGAACGCCCGGACGGGACTGTTCACGCCGCCGACCAACACCTTCTCGGCGCGCTCGAAAATCTCGCGCGAACGTTTGCGCTCGCGTTTCACTCGGGTTTGCGCTGTACTCATGTTTTCTCGATTAAATTAGCACGCCTTCAGCCAGCGCGCGACGTCCTTGGCATGGTAGGTAAGAATAATGTCAGCTCCGGCGCGCTGGATGCCCGTGAGAATCTCCAGTACAACTCGCTTTTCATCCAGCCAACCCTTCTGCGCCGCAGCTTTGACCATGGCGTACTCTCCGCTGACGTTGTAAGCGCCGACCGGAACATCAAAGGCATCGCGCACCCGCCGGATAACATCCAGGTACGCCAACGCGGGCTTAACCATAACCATATCCGCGCCCTCTTCGAGATCAAGCTCCACTTCTTTCAAAGCTTCTCGCGCGTTGGCCGGGTCCATCTGATAACTGCGCCGGTCGCCAAACTGGGGAGCGGATTGAGCCGCTTCCCGGAAAGGCCCGTAGAAGCCGGAGCAGTATTTCGCGGCATAAGAAAGAATGGCAATGTTCTCGAACTTATGTTCATCCAGCGTTTCACGAATGGCCCCCACACGCCCGTCCATCATGTCTGACGGCGCGACGATATCCGCGCCAGCGCGCGCGTGCGAGAGCGCCTGCTGGGCAAGAATTGTCACCGTGGAATCGTTGACCACTTCGCCGTTCTCCACAACCCCACAATGGCCATGGTCCGTGTATTCGCAGAGGCAGACGTCGGTAATCACAAGAAGTTTCAATTTTGCTTTGCGAATCCCTTCAATGGCGCGCTGGACTACACCCTGGGCGCTGAGTGAACTGGCGCCGCGGGGGTCCTTGGATTCGGGCAATCCAAATAAAATTATCCCCGGAATCCCCAGGGACTCAACTTCACGACCTTCTTCCACGATCTGATCGACCGACTGCTGATAGACACCGGGCATGGAGCTGACTTCCTGGCGCACCTTTGTGCCCGGGCACACGAACATCGGGTACATAAGACCCGCCGTGGTAAGGCGCGTCTCGCGAATAAGACCGCGCAGCGCCTCGCTCCGCCGCAGGCGCCGCGGTCGATGGATGGGAAAACTCATGCTCTCTTTGCTCCTGCCGGCGCCTGTTTCACGGTACCTGCAAAATGTTTTTCCAACGCTTCGACGACCGCCGCTGCCATAGTGTCTCCTGCCACCACAATGCGCCCGACACCTGCTTCGCGCAACGCGTTCGCGGTGACGGGTCCAACCGCCGTAATGGTCAGCTCATTTTGTAGAGCGAGCAGTTGCTCGCCCCCAAACAGCGCAGCGAAATGCTGGACGGCCGAGGGGCTGAAAAATAGGACCGCGTCCGCCGAACCCTCGGCTAGCTGTCCCAAATTTCGTTGCTCCGCGTCGTTGGGCCGAAGCGTTCGGTAGGCGATCACTTCCGTGACCTGCGCGCCGTGGCGCTTCAACGCCCCTGGCAAATCCGGATTCGCTCGATCGCTCCGTGGCAAGAAAACCTTCGCTCCACGAAGCTGCTTCCCCAACTCCTCCGCCAGCGCTGCGCCGGTGTGCGTCTCCGCAACATATTCGACGGGAAGTCCGGCCTGCCGAGCAGCCCCGGCGGTTACTGGACCGACGGAAGCGATTCGCAGCCTGCTCCCTGAGTCAATCAGGCTACGCTTCAGATTCTCGCTGCGCTTCACCACCGCTCGAACCGCTTGCGCGCTTGTGAAAATGATCCAATCAAATTGTTGGATTTCCGCGATCGCTTTATCAAGCGGCGCGAAGTCTTCCGGGTCTGCGAACGCCACCAGCGGAAGAACTACGGGAATAGCTCCACGCACAGAGAGTTCCTTCGCCAGAACCTCACTCTGCGCCGCCGAACGTGTTATCACAATTCGCTTGCCGGCCAAGGCGCTTCGAGAAGCTTCAGGCACGCTGGCGGCTCACTTCTGCCAGAATCGACTGCGCGCCCGCCTCGATGAGCACCCGCGCCATGTGCTCTCCAAGTTGCACCGCCTGATCTGGTGGAGCGGTGGCGCGCTGCTTCACGTATTGCGCCCCATCCACCGAACAAACACACGCGTCGAGCAATAGTTCGCTGCGCTCGATGCGCGCCCAAGCCCCCATAGGCACCTGGCATCCGCCCTGCAACGCAGACAGGAGTGCGCGCTCCGCAATGATCGCCGTGCGGGTCTCCGCATCGTCCAAAGGCGCCAAGAGGTCGCCCGCTTCCGTGTCCTTCAACCGGCACTCTACCGCGATGGCGCCTTGCCCCACGGCCGGCATGCAGATTTCCGGCGAGAGCACCTCCGAAATCCGCTGGCTCAATCCGAGGCGATCCAGGCCCGCTTTGGCAACCATCACCGCTTCATATTCTCCGCTTTCCACTTTTCTCAATCGAGTGTCTACGTTTCCACGCAGGTCGCGGAGATCGAGGTCCGGCCGGAGATGTCTCAACTGCGCTTGCCGCCGCAGACTGCTCGTTCCAACGCGCGCTCCACGCCGCAGATTCGCCAGCGTGGAGCCCACCAGACAATCGCGCACATCATCGCGCCGGCAGACCGCTGGAAACATGAGCCGGGAAGGAATGTCGGTCGGCACGTCCTTGACGCTATGCACCGCAAGGTCGATCGATTCCTCCAGCAGCGCTTCCTCCAGCTCCTTGATAAAAATTCCCTTTCCGCCAATCTGCGTCAGGGGCGCCTGCTGCATTTTGTCGCCGCTGGTCTTAATGATGACGATTTCCGCTTCCATTCCGCTGGCGGCAAACAGTTTCTTGCGAACGGATTCCGCCTGCCATTTGGCAAGCATGCTGCCGCGCGTGCCAATCCGCAGGATTCTCACGGCTTCTCCCGGTTCGAAAGAAACAGATCGCGCAATGCTTCGACGTTTTGAATCTTCCGCCGGAGTTCTTTCTCGCCTCGCAAGCGTTCCGCCGGCCCCAAGAGCAGCTTCTCCAGCATTTCATCCATCAATTTCTCCACATGGGCGCGATCCGCCTCCGTCAGGTGCTTCATCGGCTCCATGCGTGAGCGAATGAATGAAGCACGTTCCTCCCGCATCTTCACGCGCAACGCATCAACAAGCCCGACCAGCTCGACGCTCGCCTGCCAGGAGAGGAATTTGGTCACATGCTCGTCGACGATGCCCTGGGCCCGGGGAACCTCGCTCTCGCGAGCGTTGCGGTTCTGCTGCACGATTTCGCTCAAGTCATCCGTGTTGTAAACGTAGACGTTGTAGAGCTCCCCAACGCTGGGGTCAATATTCCGGGGTACGCCTAGGTCCATCAGAAACAACGCGCGATTTCCGCGCGCCGCCATCGCTCGCTCAACGATATCGCGGCGCAGAACTGGTTCATCAGCGCTGACCGACGACACCACCACATCCGGCGATTGCAGCGCTGTTCCCCACTCACCCCACCCAACGACCTTTCCGCCGAACTGCTTGGCCAGCTCGTCCGCGCGGTCGCGCGAGCGGTTCATCACCTGGAGCTGCGCGATACCACGATCCCGGAGTTGAGAGACCACTTGCTCGCTGATCGTGCCTGCCCCCAATACCAGCGCCTTGCGCTCGTTTAGTTTTCCAAAGATGCGTTCCGCCAGTTTCACCCCGGCAGAAGCCACGGACATCGGCCGCGTGCCAAGCTCCGTTTCCGTGCGCACGCGCTTTCCGACTTCCAGGGCGCCCTGGAAGAGGCGATTCAGTACCGGCCCCGTCGCGCCTTGCTCGTGCGCGAAGCGGTACGCTTCGCGCACCTGTCCCAGTATCTCCGCTTCGCCCAGCATCATAGAATCGAGTCCCGCGGAAACTCGAAAGAGATGCCTCACGGCCTCTTGATCGTAGTGGTGATAGAGCGACACGCCGAGGATATCCGGCCGCACCGAATGGAACTCGCTCAGAAAAGTAGAGAGTCCCGGGGCACACTCGTGGGAGGATTCCGGCGGCACGCCATACACTTCGCTGCGATTGCATGTGGAGAGCACCAGCGTCTCTTCGAGAATTCCGCGCGCGCGGAGCTCTTCAGCCGCCCGCCGGGCTTGCTCGGTCGTGAAAGACACCCTCTCACGCACCTCAACGGGCGCCGTCCGGTGATTCAGTCCCACAAGAACAATTTCCATACCGATGTTCGATCGCTCCTAAAAGTAGCGGTGACTATGCGAGAGATATAGATTTACGACCGTAAAGCTCAGCACCACGATCAAGAAATTGAAGATGCACAATCTTGAAGCCCGCGCCCCGCGCCACGCCCCAGTGCCCGCGAGACGGAGGTACAGCACATACAGCAGGAGCACGAGCAGCGTGACCACGTACTTCGGATCGTAAAACGAATATTCGCTGCTCAGCCGGTCCACCCAGACGAATCCCAATGCTGTTCCTATCGCAATGGAAACCAGGCCCACCAGAACGCTCGACTGGCTCATGCGCTCCAACAATTCGAGCGGAGGCAACCGCCAGACCATGTTGCCAAGTTTGTGGCTTCGAAGGAGGCGTTCCTCTCCCAGAAATATCAGGCTGAGAACAAAAGAGAGCGCGAATGCCGCATACGCGAGGATGCTCAACGTAACGTGAAACGCAAACGTTGCTCCGTGCGCCGCGGGCGGCGAAAGCCGGTCGGCCGGGGCCAGATGCGCGGCGAGAAAGAACGCCAGAATAAAGGGCATGACGAAGGCCCCCACAGATTGCTGCCGGTGATACAACTCCAAGCCCAGATAGGTCAATGCTAGAAGCCAGCCGAACAGCGACATGGATCCGTACAAGTCATGGTACGGAACCGTGTGCAAACCGCGGGACCTCTCCAATAGCGCAAAATAGTGCGCCACCAGGCCCAGCCCCAAGAACAGCGTGCCTAATCTACCCGTGAGTTTCTTCCCCGAAGCCAGGAAGCGAACATACAGCCCAAAACTCAAGAGATAGGCGAGCGCAGTCAAAATAGGGAATAAATGATTCATTCTTGGTTCTTAAGCTCCTGGCTCATCCTGCCCCACAGCGAATGAACAACTGCCCTTCTCCACAGAACCCACCTGATTCTTCAACCTTTTGAGTATAGCCCACCCTTGCAGGCGCTAGCACATTTGGATACCGCCTTGGTACTCGTATCAGCAAGACCGGCTGGGATTTGCTATCCTTGATGTGTCAGACGAAATATGACCCAACAAACGGCATCGATTAACCGAAAAGAGTTATTCCTTCGCGCCTGCCGCGGAGAAACACTTCCACGAGTTCCCGTCTGGATGATGCGCCAGGCGGGCCGGTATCTTCCGGAATACCGCGAAATCCGTGCAAAGCATGCATTCCTTGAGGTTTGCAAGACGCCGCAACTTGCGGTCGAAGTCTCCATCCAGCCCTTTCGCAGGCTTGGCGTTGATGCGGTCATCGTTTTCTCGGACATTCTTATCCCCGCCGAAGCCATGGGCCTGAAGCTGGAACTCGGCGATGCCGGGCCAAACTTGCCGAATCCGGTGCGCTCCAAGGCGGATGTCGACCGACTCAAGATCTTCGACCCGGAGACGGAAACGGGCTTCTTGCCCGAGGCCATCCGGCGGATCGTGAAATCCGTCGGGCCAGAAGTTCCCGTTTTGGGTTTTGCGGGTGCCCCGTGGACTCTTGCCTGTTACATGGTGGAAGGCAAGACTAAGGAAGGATTCGCAACGGTCAAGAGCTTCCTGTACCATGAGCCGAAAACATTCCGCGAGCTGCTCCATCGCATCGCCCAGGCAACCATTCCCTATCTGAAGGCACAAATCGCGGCAGGGGCAACGGCAGTCCAGTTGTTCGATACCTGGTGCGGCGAGCTGAATCTGCAGGACTACGAAGACTTCGCGCTTCCCGCCGTCCAGGAGATCATTGCGGGCCTCAGCGGCTCGGTTCCCGTAATTTATTACACGAAAGCGTCACAACATCTGCTCCCCGCCGTGGCGCGTTCCGGCGCGAATGTGCTCAGCGTCGATTGGCGCGTGGACCTGGCTGAGATTCGAAAGATGCTGGGCACAAAAATCGCGTTGCAAGGGAATGTCGATCCGGCGGTCTTGTTCGGCCCTCACGACAAAATTCGCGAAGCAACTCTGGGGGCCATTAATTCCCTCGGTGGCCACGGTCACATCCTCAACCTTGGCCACGGGATTTTGCAGCATACCCCGGTCGAGAATGCCCAGCTATTTATCGAGACGGGCCAGCAAGCGCTGCTTCACCACGCAAGACCTGCTGCGCTGGTGCGGTAGGAGACGCCAAGCATGACACTCGCACATCCAAGCCTGCAACAAATGAGCGGTGAGCTCCGCGTCGGCGAAGAATTTCTCGCCAAGTACAATCGTCCTGGGCCGCGCTATACCAGCTATCCCACTGCGCCGGTCTGGAACGATGCCTTCGGTCCCGCCGATCTCGAACGGGTGCACGATGAGGCCGAGCGCGCCAGGACGCCTGTTTCGCTGTACATGCACATTCCCTTTTGTGAAAGCCTCTGCCTCTTTTGCGCGTGCAACGTCGTTATCCAAAAGAACAAAAGCGTCGCACCACCTTATCTTGACGTGCTGAAGCGGGAGATGGAACGCGTCAGCCGCAGCGTCTCCAAGAATCGCCCCGTAGTCCAATTCCATTGGGGCGGCGGCACACCGACGTACCTGACACCCGAACAGATTGAGGACCTGTTTGCATTTACCAAAGAGCGTTTCCATTTCGACGCCGACAGTGAAATTGGCATCGAGGTCGACCCGCGCGTGACCTCCCGCGAGCATCTCGAAACTCTGCGCAAGCTCGGCTTCAACCGTCTTAGCATGGGTATTCAGGACTTCCATGCCGATGTGCAGGAGGCGGTGCACCGCATTCAGCCTTACGAGATGACGCGTGACCTGCTCTTCGCCGCCCGCGAACTCGGCTTTGATAGCATCAACGTCGATTTGATTTACGGCCTTCCCTACCAAACGGCACACACTTTTGCTCACACCGTGGATCAAATTCTTGGCCTTGCTCCGGATCGCATTGCCCTCTTCAGTTACGCGCACGTACCGTGGTTGAAGAAGCAGCAAGGTTCATTCGCCGCGCACCTCCCCGAGGGCATGGAAAAATTTGAGATCTTCCGCGTCGGCCTGCTCAAGTTTCTCGAGGCCGGCTATCTCTACATCGGCATGGACCACTTTGCGAAGCCCGGGGACGAGCTTGCCGTTTCGCAACAAAATCGCACGCTGCACCGCAATTTTCAGGGCTACACCACCAAAGCGGGCGCCGACCTCTACGGCATGGGCATCACCGCCATCAGCGGCATTCAAGACGCCTACGCGCAAAATTACCGGGATATTCCTTCCTGGGAAAAGGCCGTCGCCGAACGTGGCCTCGCTACCATGCGGGGCTATCAGCTTTCGAACGAGGATCGCCTGCGCCGCACCGTCATCAGCCGCCTGCTGTGCCATACCATCGTGATCAAGGACGAGATTTCACGAGAATTCGGCATCGATTTTGACCAGCATTTCGCGGAAGAACTTCGTCGCCTGGAGCCATCCCGCCAGGATGGCCTCGTGCTCCTGGATCGCGGCGAAATCCGCGCCACCTGGCTTGGCCGCATCTTCATCCGCAATCTGGCCATGGTTTTCGACCCGTATCTCGAAAAACAGCAGCTCATCTCCAAGCCGCTCTTTTCGAAAACTCTCTGATCCCACGAGGATGCTCACATCTCCGTGACCCGTCATGTCCCAGCACTGGTGGTCG
>DATNLB010000376.1:0-6922 GCA_035603095.1 Candidatus Acidiferrales bacterium | reverse complement strand
GTGTCGGCCATCGGGTCGACTTTTAGGTAGATCAGATAGTCGGAATGCTCCCGATACGCTTTCTCAAGCCACGAGAGGCCGGCATCCGAATCGCCAAGCCCTGTATAGATCGCTGCAAAATAAAGCGCGGGAACGTACCTCCGTTTGGATTGCGCGCGCAACTGTTCGAGCGCCCTCCGAGCGGCTGTACGATCGCCTGCCTTCGCATTCGCATACCCAATGGCCATCACGATGGCCGGCGTCTCTCCGAGAGTAGCTTGCGCTTTCTGATACTCGGCGATCGCTTCCGAATACATGTTTTTTCCCATATAAGCTCGTCCGAGATGGAAATGTGCAAGAGGGTAGTCAGGATCAAGTTCAAGGGTCTGCTGGCATTGGGAAATGACGTCGTCATAGCGACGGGAATAGTAAAGCGCCTCCGCAACCGCCGCGTGCATGAGAACGAGCAAGGGATCAGCGTCTCGCGCGCGTTTCATTTCGCTCAGCGCTTCGCTTTCACGTCCCCTGGCGGCGAGAAACTCAGCGTACCATTCGTGTGCACCGGCGTAATTAGGATTAAGTTCGATGGCCCGTTTAAATTCCTTTTGCGCTGAGGCCCAATTCCAGTCGTACACCATGCTGATATAAGCCAAGGAGGCGTGGGCTTCAGCTAGACCATCATCAAGCCGGAGCGCCTTCTGCGCTGCCGCTTTGGCTTTGGGCATGGCCTCATTAGGTGGAAGGCCATCATTCGGTGATGAGCCGAGCAGAGCATAGGCGTCTGCGAGACCTGCGTATGCCGGAGCGTAATTCGAATCGGCTGCCACCGCCTGCTGGTAGTACTGGACGCTTTTTTGAAATCCCTCAATAGTGCGTTTATACCAGTAGTAACGGCCATGAAGATAAGCGGCATATGCGTCTGCATTGACCGGCACCGAACTCTTCAGGTGCTGTTGTTCCTGGGGGCTAAAGCTGATCTTCAACTCTGCCGTGATGGCGCGTGCCAGTTCATGCTGGAGAGCCAAGACATCACGGAAATCCCGGTCGTAAGTGCCGCCCCAAAGATGTTGATCCCGCGACCCATCGAGCAACTGCACCGTGATTTCCACGCGGTCCCCGGAGCGGGTGACCGAGCCTTCCAGGAGCGCGTCGACGCTGAGTTCTTGCGCGATCTGGCGAAGCGGCTTGTTCGCTCGTTTGTACAGCATCACGGAAGTTCGCGAAGGAACACGCAGATCCCGAATTTGCCCCAGCTCGGCGATCAGCGCTTCGGTCATCCCGTCGGCAAAATACTGCTGCTCCGGGTCTCCAGAAAAATTGTCGAACGGCAAGACAGCAAGCGACCGTATGGACTTCGCAGCAGTCCGAAACGGAAAGCGGTTCGAAATTTTGGCGAAATAAAAGAGTGCGGAGATTAGTAGAACCACTGAAACGAGCGCAACCGCGAGTCTAAGCCGCTTGACTTTTGGTCGAGTGGACGGAACCGCCGCGAGCTGTTGAGAAGCAACAGCGGGATGGGCAGTCTGGACGAGATTCTCCAGTTTCTCCACAGCCGCGAGAAAACGATAGCCACGCTTCGGCAGGGTCTCGATGTAGCGCGGCGCATCGGCATCGTCATTCAGCGCACCGCGAATCTGCTGGATGCAGACATTCAGGCCGCGCTCAAAATCGACAAACAGTTCCTCGCCCCAAACCTGGCGCTGGATTTCCTCTCTCGTAACTGTTTCGCCGGCCCGGACTGCCAAAATTGTCAGCACCTTGAAAGGCTGAGGCTGCAGTTTTAGCCGCTGGCCCGCTTTCCGGAGTTCGCCATTCTTCAGGTCGAGCTCATAAATTCCAAACCGCAGTATGGCTGGGGTCGAAGGCGCTATGGTGACGGGATCTGGGTCCGGATTCATTTTTCGGATTATACCCGAATCGCGCTCGGTGCCCGGCGTTAACGCCTTTTCGTAAGTGATGCTGAATCAATCGCTTAGACGATTACAAGAAGTTTGCAGGAAACTGGCCCGCCATGCATTGCTCCTCAACCCGATGCCGTCCAGACTGGCCCCGCAGTCGGAGGTCTTATGGTCGCGAATGACAGAACGCCATGCGGTGCTCTTCGAAACTGTTCTGGGCGCAATTCTGTCATCCCGCGCGGGCATCAAGCGTTGGGGCACTTGCATGCACGCACTCCGAACGCACGTTGCTCCTTTTTACTTTGGACCCAAAAACAGAAAAGTTACATGGCGGTCCTAGCGCTATGAACGACAATCCCGACAGACTCATACCAAATATGAGCATCACGCTGCAGTTCCCCGGAAGACTGAAGGCAGCCGCTTCGAAAAAAGTGCGGCCTGCTTCCAAATGGGTAGTTCCCGCCTGGTCGGACCCCCGAATCCCTTTTGCCACCCTCCTAACTCTCTATGCCATTCTCGGCTGCACGGTCCTGGGCTTTAATCGCAGTCCTCTGCAGATTTTGCTGACTATTGTGGCCGGCTGCACGCTCGAAATGCTTTTTCATTGGCTTTTTTGCGGGCGCGAACGGATCGTTCCGCTGAGCGCCTATATCAGTTGCGTTTCCATCGCGCTGCTGCTGAATTATTCTCACAATTACTATCTTCTGTTTCTGCCGGTTTTTTTCTGCATCAGCTCCAAATACATCTTCACGTACCAGGGAAAACATTTTTTCAATCCGTCGCTCTTCGGCATCGTCGCAGCGTTGACGCTGGGGCATGGATTGTATTCCTCCTCTCCGGCCTATCAGTGGGGAGGCGGTTTGGCGATGGCGGTTTTCCTTGTTACCGCAGCACTCGCACTCTTTGTCTTCCGCGTGGGGCGCACGGCTTTGATCCTGAGCTTTCTGGGTTTCTATGCGATCGCGACACTAATTCGCGCTTACCTCATCCGCTGGCATATGCCGCCCGAGGTTTTGATTCTCGGTGCACTGACGTCGCCGCGCTTTTATCTTTTCACGTTTTACATGATCACCGATCCGAAGACCTCGGTGAAAGGGCGCAAGGAGCAGATCTTGTGGGCCCTGGCGGTCGTACTTGCAGATCTTTGGCTGCACACACGGGAATCACTCAGCACGCTGTTCTACGCGTTGTTCCTGGTCAGCGCCACCCGTCTTGTGTGGATGCATGCGCGGGAGTTCCTGCGCGGCGGCTTTGCCCACTGGCGCACTGCGCTGTCGCTGCGATTTCTAGCTCGTGCGGCTACGATCGCTCTCCTGGGCGCCGGCGGCTATACAGCCTATGCGGAAGTGATTCATCCGAAAGTCGCGGTGGAGGCCGGCTTTCGATTCGAACCGGTGCCACCGTCGGTCTCCGGCATTGACTCGAAGATGAGCAACGTCCTGCAGGAAGTGGATCCGCGGGTTCAGCACATCGCGAAGTGGCTGCTTTCCGTCGGAGATTCGATCGCGGTCGGAGACTATGACAACGACGGATTCCAGGACATTTTCCTGACGAACACGCTCAAGCGTCCTGAAGATCGTAATGCCCTCTACCGCAATCTGGGGAACTACCACTTCGAGCGCGTTGAGATCCCAGCTTTGCATGAAATTTCGGCACACCCGGAAAAATACGGCCTGGTCGGTGGAGCGGTGTTCGTTGATTACGACAATAGCGGAGCGCAGTCCCTCTTTCTCATGATGGCCTACGGCAAGAGCCGGCTATTGAAGAACATGTTGCCAGTCACCGGCAAGCCCGAGTTTGTGGACATTACGGAGCAGGCAGGAATTCAGGAGCACACCACTTCCATTGCCGCGACCTTCTTCGACTATGACCGTGACGGCAAGCTCGATCTGCTGATTGGCAACAGCCTCCCGCCCTACCTGCCGGATTATGAGCGTCCCACGCCGCTGACGATCTTCAAGCTGCCCGAACCCGAGTATCCGGGTGATCGCCGGATGTTTCACTTCATGCACCACAGCTGGAACAATGCGGAGAACGGCGGACGGAAAGCGCTATACCACAATCTCGGCCAAGGCCGCTTCGAGAAAATGGACATGGTGGCGATGGGTATGCTGGAAACGCACTGGACCACCGCCATCGGCACGGGAGACTTGAATGGCGATGGCTACACCGACCTTTACTGTTCGAATGATTTTGGCCCCGACGATCTTTACCTGAATGATCACGGAAAACGATTCGTGCGCGTGGCGGGGAAAATGTTCGGCAGCATTGGGAAAGACACCTACAAGGGAATGAATGTTTCCATCGCGGACTTGGACAATCGCGGCCAGCTGGATATTTATGTTTCGAATGTCCATGTTCCGCTTCAAGCCGAAGGCAGCTTGCTATGGAAAACCTATCCGAATCCAAAGAATCCATTCCGTCCGGAATTCAGAGATGAAGCCACTCTTCGCGGGGCTTTGAACGAAGGCGGATTTGGATGGGGCGCTGCGGTGGGCGACTTGAATCTGGACGGCTGGCTCGATCTGGTGCAAGCCAACGGCATGGTGGATGACAGCGCGGACAAGCGCTTCAGCAAACCTCGCGATTATTGGTACGTCGCGGAGAAGATGATGCTGTCGGGACCTGACCAACACTCCTATGCCGATCGCTGGCCCGACCTGCGCGGCTATGAAATCTTCGGCCACCAGGCAAATCGTGTTTACCTTTCGCGCGGCGCCGAGACCACCATGCAGTACACCGATGTTGCGAAAGAGGTGGGCCTCAATGAACTCGGAAATTCACGAGGCGTGGCGTTAGTGGATTTTGACAACCGTGGAGTACTCGATCTCGCCGTGACCCATCAATTCGCTCCCCTATCACTTTATCGGAACACGTTGCGCGAAGAAGACAAGGAGGCGGGGCGCGTTCATCACTGGATTGGCCTGGCGCTCCAAGGTGACGGCATACGCATCAATCGCGAAGCCGTTGGAACGCAGGTGATCCTCAGTTACGAGAAGGACGGCAAGACCGTTCGACAGATGCGCGAAGTGCAAATTGCCAACGGCTTTTCTGCGCAGGGCGACCGGCGTCTGCTCTTCGGCCTGGGTGATTACGCTGGACCAGTAAGAGTGGAGGTGCGCTGGTATGGGGCGAAAACAATCAATTACGACAATCTTGCGCTGGAACAGTATCACCGGATCGTTTACGCGGCATCGCAGTAGAAGCCCGGAGGCAAATAGGAGCTTATGCCGCTGAAGGACAACTGGTACATCGCCGCGGAAGCGCGCGAACTAAAGCGCAAGCCGATCGGCCTGGAGTTATACGGGGAAAAGCTCGTCCTCTTTCGCGACGAAAGAGGAGGGCCTGCGGCACTTGAAGACCGCTGCGCGCACCGCAATTTGGAGCTTTCCCAGGGAAAGACCGTCGACGGTTGCGTTGAATGCCAGTATCACGGCTGGCGTTACGACCGAGCCGGTGCACTTAAGGCGGTGCCCTCGCTCGGGAGAAACGCGTGCGTTCCGAACCATCACGTCCGGGCCTTTCCAGCGGTCGAGCAAGATGGTTTTATCTGGATTTTTCTTGGCGCGGGGGTGCCGCAATCCCTTCCTTATCATTTTGCGAATTACGGGGAAAAAGGCTGGACGACGTTTCGAATGAAGACGCGCTTTGAGGCTTCCGTGGAAGCGTGCCTCGAAAATTTTCTGGATTGCCCACACACGGTGTTTGTCCACAAGGGCTGGTTCCGCAGTCACGACACGCGTGAGCTCACGGCCGTCGTGCAAGGGAAGCCAGACTCCGTGGAGGCCAGGTTCCGCGGCGAACCGATCAGCAAGACCGTGGTTTCCCGCTTGTTCTTTCCGAAGGGGCGCGAACTGAAGCACACCGACCGATTCGAAATGCCGAATATCAGCCGGGTGGATTACGACTTCGGACCGGACCGGCATTTCATCATTACCTCACAGTGTACGCCGATTGCGGAATTCGAAACTGAGGTTTACACGGTCATGACCTTCCGCTTCGGTTTTATCGGAGCGTTGGTGCGCATTCTCTTCGAGCCGCTATCACGGCACATCATTCAGCAGGACGTGGACGTTTTGCGTGCGCAGACGCGCCAAATTCTCCGCTTTGAAGGCCCGCACTTTTCGCACGTGGAAACTGATTTGCTCGGGCTAAAGATTCACGCCCTGCGCCGATGTGCGGAGCGTGACGAGCTGCCGGGAAAGGAGGAAGAAAAACCCCGTGAGGTCACCATCTGTTTCTGAAGCTGCACCGCTGCCCCAAGTCACTTTCAATCACAGGTGGCTGCTCGTTTCTTCCATTGCAGCGCTCTCCGTGGCTTCCGCGGTTTTCGCCCGGCGGCAGAACCATCTTGCGGTTGTAGGCGGACCCATCTCCATGGCCAAGACACTTTGGCTGAATTACATGCTGATCGCCATGTACATCGTTCCTTTCTTTCTCTGGCGCGAAAAGACGCTCGCACCGGCAACGCGCAGCTTATTTGGCTGGCTGTTTGCGAGCTTCGCCTTGCGAGCTCCGATCGAGCTCTGGATCATTTTCTTCACACGCGGGTGGCGGTGTGCCTACGGCATTACGCACGATCTTTTGACCTTCGGCTTGCTCGCTTGCTTGCGGTGGAGAATGAGCCCGGAGTTGGCGCGGCGCGACTTTGCGGCCCTGCGTGTTCTGACTTTGCTGCAAATCACGCTGTTCGTCGAAATGTTCATGGCCTGGGAATTCAGCAAACTGGCCTCTCCTGCCGAAGGCATCTACTTCGCTGCGGACACGCCACACTTCCGCTTCGTAAACCTAGCCAGCTGGATCGCCGTGGCCATCGGCTATCCCGCTTTGCTGTATCTCCTGTCCCGCAGTCGAGAGGAGCAGATACATGTTTAGTGAAATCGGTCCTGCCACGCGTCTGTCCTGGTCCGATCGCCGAACGCTGTATGAGCTATTGGAGCGTTACTACGAACACGTCTCCTGGCCGCAATTCGAGGCGGACCTCGCGGAAAAGGACGCGGTCATCGTTCTCCGCGACGCGAACGCCCTTCCTTGCGGGTTTTCCA